>CAZHYP010000001.1:0-48363 GCA_964536885.1 uncultured Gammaproteobacteria bacterium
TACCTCTTCTGGCAAATGAGGACGAGGACCAACTAAACTCATGCGACCAATGAAAACTAAAAATAATTCTGGAAGTTCATCAATTGAAAAACGACGAATAAATTTCCCGACCCTAGTAATTCTTGGGTCGTCTTTAATTTTAACCATTGGGCCATCGCTACGCATGTTTCTATCTGCTAGCTCGTTGTAGCGCATGTTATCAACCTTATCAACCATCGAGCGAAATTTAAAATAATTAAATGGAACACCCTTTTCACCAACACGAGTAACGGGTGTGCCGTCATCACGTTTTGAGAAAAATATTGGACCACGAGAATCAAGTTTAATAGCGATAGCGGTTATAATATAAACGGGAGATAAAATAATAATTAGAATTCCAGAAACGATAATATCCATTGCTCTTTTAACTACTCGACCCCAACCTTCCAAGGTAGTTTTCTTAACTTCAACCACAGGAATACCAATAATCTCTGCCACTTCATGACGTAAAACTTTAATTTCTAATAAGTCAGCGACGTATTTAAAAGTTAATTGATTTTCGGTAGCAAAATCAAAAAGGCGTAGAGTTTCAGCTTTACTTAAATTAGGATCGCTTTGAATAATCTCATCAACCTCACGGTCCTTAAGATATTCAGCTAACTCCTGAGCGGTCTCCAGTGAAAAATCACGAACTCGGCGTACCACTTCAAAACCCGCATATTTATTGGATGAAAACTCAGCAATTAAATTGTCCGCAGTCTTACTATTACCTACTAAAATAATTTTGTGAACACCAATTCCGTAAGCATGTAAACTCTTCTGTAGCCAGTTTAAAAATGAATGAGCAATAATTAAATAAATGATGGCAATTATCCAACCAGCAAAAACAATGAAACGAGAATCAAAAAGTTCACGTTGGAAGAATATTAATATCGCCACCATTGCTAGCCCCATCGAACAACCCAAGATAATACGTACTATTTCTCTAGCGATTTGGGTGCTGCGTTTAATTCGATAAACACCAGCTAAGAAAAAAATCGGAATCATCAAAGCGGAAATAAACAATAAAGTCCAAAGATATTCGTTAAGTGGTAAATTGAAAATCACCGGACGAACACCGCGATAATAATCAGAAAAACGTAAGTAGTAAGCACTAAGACCAGCTAAGAAAATTACCAAAAAATCAATTGGCACCAAGATAGTGGTAAAAAACAACTCAACTTTTTTTAATTTCATAAGAGTGACTAATAAGTCTTTTCTAGGCGTAAAAACGCATAAGGTTGTTAAAATGGGGTAAGCGATAAGCCGGATTCTGTCTGTTAGTAAACTAACAGGACGACCATTTGTCTAGTCTTATTGTTGCCAATAAGATCTGGCGGACTACTTTTTTTCTTAGTCTTGCGACCAAGAATTTGTCCTTGCTTCAGGCAGGGTTTACCGCGAATCTAGCGTCACCGCTAGTCGAAAAAAGTAGCAGGGTTACCCACACCTTTTTTCTTTTCACCTTTCATTTTAGCAAGCTAAAATTAGTATTGTCTCTGTGGCACTTTCCCTAAGGTTACCCTTGGTGGACGTTATCCACTGCCCTTTTACGAAGTCCGGACTTTCCTCTTAATGCGAGCATTAAGCGATCGTCTGCTTACCCTTTTAACTCTTATAGACTACAAGAAAATAGCGAAAAAATCAAGTTTTGTAATTTTGACAATAAAATTAGTTTTTTAGCAACTTTTTTCAACAAAAAAATACTGCAATAAGATCAATTTATTAAAAAAGAGCCATTTTTATTGGCTCTTTTCTCCCGCTATCGTCTCTCGACTCGACTTAAGGAAAACTTATTATAAGACTTATAATTTATTCTAATGAGGTATATTCTGATGAAGCTTGAACATCGGTTAGGGTTCCGTAGTAAATTTTTAACTCATCAATTGACATTGGCCAGTTCTCTTGAGCAATCTCTAACTTATTAATCACCTCTCCCTCTCTTAACTTGATGAATTCTCTTTCAAACTTTTTCTGTCCGTCCACATAGAACTTAAGTAAATATTCATAGGGGTCGTAAGTTAAAGCGAGATGGTGCCATTTATTATCATCTGGAAGCGAAGTCAAAGGATAACCCGCCCCATTAAAAATGAAACTGGGGCTTATTGGTGTAAGCGTGGTCCCCATAATTGTTCGTTCGCTGTTTTTAAGCAGTAACCTTATTCTACCTTCATTAGGATAGCTAGAATTTCGCCACCAAAAAGATAGCGACAAACCTTTTACCGCAAAACTAGATAATTCTTTATTAATACTATTACCAATAATCAAAGCACTGTCATTTTTACCTTCCATATCCCATTTATCGGAACTAACCGTAAGATTATCAGAAATAGTACTTTCTTTAGCGATACTGCCACCATTTTCATCAAAAGACCAATAACGTTCTAACCTGACCTCTCTTTGAGTATCTGGCCACTCGTAGGGATTAAACGGCTTGTTAAGCAAGTTAATGCTTCTAAGCTCTGAAATTGGCAGTGATCTGTCCCAAAAAGATAATTCATCAATAGATACTGGTTCGGTTTGTTCTGAGGCAAGTTCAAAGGAAGTGAAAGTTGGCATAATTCCGTCATACTCATAAGAATAAACTTCTCTACCGTCTAAATACAAAGACCAATAGCCACCCAAACGATTAACCACTAAAGAAACTTGATGCCATTGTTTATCATTTGGCCAAAATAGATCTTCAAATCTTTTTTCTGGTCCTGGGAAACCATAAATATTAGTAAAGTAAGGACTGAGTTCAATATAACCCTGATTGCCTGAATTAGCTGAATTTAAAAACTTAAGAACAATGCTAAAATTATCAGCGGTATTTCGATAATAAAAATTAAGCGTCATTTGATTAGGGTCCAGTGGATTATTCCAAACAGCTTTAGTGCTTTCGAAATTTTTACTAATAGAATTTGCACAACCCCAGTGGCCAACCGCCCAATTATCTGATTTTTTAATATCAATTGGCTCCTGACCAGAGGCTTGCAGTTCATTAGCGGATACCTTCCCATAACACTCATCAAAATGCCAAAGCTGAGTCATATCATCTGAGCTTAGCGCTGAGAACTCTAAGTTATTATTCTCTTCTGGGTTTTCGCTTTCAGATTCAATAACAGATAAGTCATAAGGCACTAAAATAAAATCAGCACTATTATCATTGCTATCATACAGTCTCGGCCATAACTCTTCTAAACCACCGCTAGCCATTGATTCAATGGTTGAAGTAGCACTCACCTTTCTCTCTAAGGCATAACCTTTCTTAAGTGCTTCAGCTGGTTCTTCTTCATAGTAAACAGCCTCACCGTAACCAAGTTTATCAACAATATCAGTATCGGAATCTGATGAAATAGAAGCAGTGCCTAAATAAATTGTGTAACCATCTTCCGTCCAAGAAAAAGCGTCTTTAGTAGCAATCGCATCGGCTTGCGCCAAAATATCAGCCGAAGCGGTACTTCTAGCAATTAAATAATAACCATGAGCACCGATAACCGTGCCGCCCGGATAAGTACCGTCGGCGTCGTTGCCAAAACGCATAATCAAAGTGGGGTCGGCGCCGGTTTTAGCTTTTTCTAAACGATAACCAGCCGAGGCTAAATCAAAATCTTTATCAGTTGTGTTAACAATCTCTAGCCAATCATCATCACCATTACTGTAAATTTTGGCAATTAAAGCCACCGGTGTTTCTTCTTCGATAATTTCGGTGGTCGTGGTTGCAGAAGTTGAAGTTGCCGTTGTCTTAGTGCTGGTAGCAATTGGAATTATTGGCTTAGGAGTAGTTCTTACAACCGTAGTTGTTTTTGGAGTAGTGGCGGCGGTTGTGGTACTGACCGTGGTCGTACTTGTTGCTTTAGTAGTAGAAACTTTAACTGTAGTACTTTTAGTGGTAGCTAGTTCAGCAGTAGTGGTGTTTTTAGGAGTAGATAAACTAACACTAACAGTTTTTGAAGTGCCACCACTTAGATTAACGCCTTTGGTACTCGTGGCTTTAATAACCGCCACTTTAACGCCCGTGCTTGCACTAGTGGTTGTTTTAGCAGTTGTGCTAGCCACTTTTACAGTTGTCTTTTTGGTAGTACTGGCTTTAACAGTAGCCGATTTAGTAGAGGTTGAAACCACGGCCTCTAAACCATAGTCCGTTGAATCATCAGCTAAAGCTATGCTGTTTTCTGGAAATACTTTATCCTTAATTGCTAAAACAACGTCAGTTACCTTGCCAGCAATATTTTTGATGGTAGAAACTGGATTATTAATTAAACTCCACTTTAAAACTAATCCTAAAATCGGTGAATCACCTCTTATTTCTGGCTCATTAAACGACGATGACAACTCAATATCAATAGGCACATCTTTTAAAGTATCTTGCAAATATTGGGTGTATGGCAGAAAAATAAAACGCTCACCACCTTTTTCTATCCCCACATCATAGCCGATTAGTTCTGGGGCGGGAATTATTAAGTCAGTCTTTCTCTCTATCTTTGAATATTCTGAATCAGACGAAAAGCAATCACCGGATTTATTATAAACACTGGAATTATCATAACCATCTGAGGTTATATCAACAGCATAATTGTTTTGATTATAAACCAAAGAACCTAAGTTACTGGGATTAGAAATACCCGCACTCTCATAAACTTTTTCAGTAAGCCCAACGCAAGTCCATTGATTACTTAATGGTCCTTTTTGATATTTAAAATCAAAATCATAGGCTAAATTTTTATCAGCTAAATTTTTAGCAATTGCCACCGCTTTAGCGATTTGAGTCGGGGTGGCATTTTGAGGAATTTTAGCACCAATTAATTTTTCACCAAGCGCTTCGTTAACAAAATATTTAGCCGGTACTTTTATCGCTCCTTTGGGCTGCATCTCGACAATATAATCAACACCGTCTTCCTTGCCGATATAAATAGCGGCGTGACCAGAATAAATATGGGCTAATTTACCTTTCTCGGCAATCAGTAAATCATTGGCATTATAACCATACATTTTATTATCCCCCGAAGTGCGATACAAAATAGTGCCAATAGGCATCGCTAGAGCCTGTTTAAGGGGTAAAAACAAGGATATAAGCAACAAACAAACAAAAATTAAATACTTATTTTTCATATCATTAATTATTATAATAGGCCGCCCAGTCTTCAGCGGATATTTCTAAATTAGCTACTTTGATATCTCGATTATTATTTAAAATATCAATTACAAAGCTACGTTGATAATCATCAAAATATTGCGGACGATTAAAGACGTCGACCAGTAATGATTCGGTTTCAAAAGGAAAAAATTCATAATAATCGCCTAGGGAGAAAATCGCTTGATCTTTCAAGCGGTGCGGAAAATCAGCGCTCTCTAAAACTGAGCGTAAACGGGTGACATTTTCGACTTGATACACCTCTTTTTTATTTTCTAAATTAGCAAGTAAGAAGAAAGCTCTACTTTTAACCGCATCTGAATACTTACCCAAAATAATATCCCAAATTAAAGTAATAATTTCCGGTGAATCTTTATTTATTAATAAATTTAAAGTGGCTTCTCGTTTGCCGTCATTTTTGGCCTTTTTAAAATCATTTATAACTTGAACCACAAAAGTATCATCACTTAACTCCGGCCAAAAAATTTTGAGTTCCGGTGATAAATTATTTTTTAAACTATCTGTTGGCGATAAACCGGATTCTTGCCACAGGCCGATAAGTAATTGTTTTGTTTCTGGCAAAACCTTTTCAGCTAAAATAGTCGCTTCTAAATCTGGTAAAATTCTCTCTTTTTCATTCTTTAAAGCACTGGCAATAATGTTTCTATACATCAGGCGCTTAGCCTGACAATCATCACGGCAGTAATACATTTTCTCAGTTGATTCTGCTAGTTTACGCAATGCGATTTTGGCTCGTAGTGATTCTGGATAATAAAGCCAACTCGAGCGAAACACTGGGAAAAACATAATTAACAAAATAATAAAAACAGAGGCGCTAGTAACCAGTGGCCAATGTTTTTTAAGCCAAACTACCACTTGACGGTACACAATTTTAAATTTATCCATATTTTTATGGGGCTACTAGTAATAAAATAAATTAAAACTAGTTAAGCCAATTAAGATAAAAATATGATAACAAAACAGAGATGATGTCAGCTTGGATATTTTTTCAAAAAATAATAAAGCGAAAAGGACGCTTTTTAGAATACTAAAAAAGACTTTTGACAGAATAAAAAAATCGAGCTCAAGAGCCCAATTTTTGAAAAAAATATTTTGGAAAAAAATTTTAAAAGACTTGATTTGGTAGAAAATAAATGATATTATAACTATGTGCTTGTGAGCGAAGGCTCCTTTCGGCCGAATCCCAAAAGGATTATAAGCCGAAGAACAGGCATAATAAAAACACCCTTTTTAAACAAAGGGTGTTTTTATTATTCATTATCCAAATCAACTGAACCTATGTTTTTTTGATTGTGTCTAAGAGACCAAAAAGGCATAACACTCCAAAAATGAAATTGTCCATCTTCACCACCCACTCTTCTAACTATAACTTTAATTCTAATTTTATTTACAAAACTAATTATTGTCCAAAAAGCAAACCATTCAACAATGGATCTTTTGCTATCAATAATTTTATCTAATCGTCTATATTCCTGAATAGTGGTAGAAATTTTAATAGACCTAACCGCCTCATTAAAAAATCTTAATTTGTTTAATTGAACTTTTTTATTTCTTTCTGATCGATTATTATCATAACGTAAATGATAAAAACCATTAGAATTAAATCTGATATTAGATTTTAAAGCTGGATTATAAATACTGCCAATATTTTTATATTCCCTAGCAACCTTATTCTTTATATTTTCAAAGAATTCTTTTTCTTCATTTTCCATAAAATCACATTTCTAAAAATTATTTTACTAAAAAAATTTATTAAAGTCCTAGACGTACCTGTTGATAACTTCTAATTTCATGCGTTTTTGCCAACAATTTATGTTTTGCCGACGTCGGCAAAACATCTGTGGATAATTAATTTTTATAATAAATCCATCATAACAAAACCCACATGATTTTTTCATAAAGATTTAACCCCCTCGAATTCGAGGGGGTTAATTCCATCAAATTCGATGGAATTAAAATAAAAAAACTACAGGTTTATTATATTTTGCAATATGCATTTTTTGCATATTACTTTTTTATTAATTTCAGTTATTGCATTTTTTGCAACAACTGACTTTTTTATAAACAAAAAACCGAGCCTCATCGGACTCGATTTTTTATCTTTTTTTATTTCAAATTATTCAGCCGAACTACTACTAGCATTAGTCTTTAATATATTAGCTTGAAGTAAAGCGGCTTTACTATTTACCGCATCACCTAATTCTCCATAAACTTCGGCTAAAAGTTGCCAGGACTGTTCGTTTTCTGGTTGGAAAACTGCCAATTGTTTAGCCATCACTAGAGTTCGGTTCCAGTCTTTAGTTTCATAATAGTGTTGCAGTAGGGTTAAGAAATCGCGGCTCATGCCAAGTGTTTCAGCCCCTTTTAAATCAATACACTTATCACCGTTTGCCCAAGCATTTTTGGCATCCTTCTTTAAATTATAAACCCTAAATAACTGACAATAAGCATCTGGGAAAGTTGGGTTAAACTCAATAGTGGAATTAATAACTGTTAGTGCCTCGTCATACTTTTGTTTAGCTAGTAAAATGTTAGCCTTCATAAAATAAACAGGGATTCTTTCAGGGCTAGCGGCGATAGCAGCATCAATAGCCGATAAGGCGCCGTTATAATATTCATCGGTCTCCGAGAAATTAGCCGCCAAAGCATAAGTCTGAGCAAGTTGCAGTTGCATTAAACTGTCCCCTGGATTATTAGCTAAATTTTCTTTAGCTAATTTAATTCCATACTCCAAAACTTCTTGTCTATCAGATTCGGACAAATTAACAATCATTTTAGTATTACCAACCAAAGAGTTAAGTAAAGCATTCTTGCCATCACGATCTAACGGGGTGTTATTTTTGAAAGCTTCTTTGTAAATCGCAACCCCCTCCATCATCTGTCCTTGTGTAATAGTTGCATAGCCCTTAATTACGCCCTGGAAGGCTCGCCACGGTCTTAGATTGAAGTAGTTGGTTAAGATTAGAGCTAGAAGTAGACCGATGACAAGAGCGGTCATTTCAGGCATTTTTTTCTCTGTCTCTGGCTCGGTTTCCGGGTTAATTAAATAATAGATATAAGCTAGAGAAATCATCAATCCAATATAGGTAACTAGTGAGTCAAAAACGGCTAAATTTTGGATAAAGTAAGCCGCAAACAACCCAATCAAGATTAGCGGTTCAAAATCACCCGGCTTTCTTTTAATCAATTTTAGTAAATAAATAGCGACGGCGACAAAAATACTTAAATAAGCCAGCAATCCAAAAATACCAGTAGTTGAAACGATATCAATTAAATTGTTGTGAGCGCGGTCAAAATAAGTTTCACCACGAGAATAGTCATAAAACTTAGCATCAAAATAACGATCGAAAACATCGGCATAATTACCAAAGCCAACACCGAACCAAGGATGATTAGGAAAATCTTTAGCGGCTGCCTGCCAAGATATCAAACGGGTTTGGAAGGTATATTTTTGAGTAGTTAAATTCTTTAGGAAAGAGTTCTGAAACCAAGCTTGATTTTGTTGCGAGAAAATCAACACTAAGGCGGTAATAGCAACAATCAAAGCACTCCAAGCAGAAATTTTTACCTTTTTACTCTGATGAAGCACGCCAATTAAGAAAACAATTAAAAGCACACTAACACCAAGTCCAATAATTGCGCCCGAGGTATGAGTTTTAGAAAATTCTAACAACATTAAAAGAGCGGGAATGCTTAGCAGCCAACGCCAACCTTTTTTACCTGCTCGGTAAAATAACAAAGCGCAGAAATAAAGATTAAAAATAAGATAACCAGAAACATAAGCGGTGTTACCAATAGTGCTGTAAGCATTACCAGCTAAACCGATAACACTAACGATAGTAGCAATAATAATCGAGGAACCAAATAGAATCTGCCAGTCTTTATAACTTCTAAAAGCCGTAATTAAGACTAAATACAAAAAGAAGAAATGAAGAACATGAAAAACACCAAGCATTCTTTCGGCATCACCCCAGAAACTCAAAACTGGATCAACGCTATAAGTACAGGACCATAGAATAGCAACCAAAAAAGCAATTAGACCCCAAGTCATCAGTGATTTTTTAGGACGGTAAGCAGGAAATTTCCAAATAAAAATCGCCCAAATAACTAACAAAAATTCAGTTAAGACATTAAAGCTTAATTGCTTGGAAGTGATGTATGGAAACAACAAGTCCGAGAAGACAAAGAAAACTGTTAGCAGCGAAGCAATAACGCCAATCTGCAAAATACGCAAATAGAATTTTGAGGTCATACTAATATAAAGCTTAGATTATTAAATACTGATATATTTTAGCATATCTCTAAGAAATACAAAAAGAGACCCCCGAAGGGGTCTCTTTTTTGTTGGTTTCCATAGGAAACTAAATTCTTTAAATAAACTTAAAGCTTATTTTTGGAAAGTAGTACCTGTGAATTCCTTGATGTAAGTACCATCAATTGGGTATGAACCACTTACAGTAGAGTCGTTCCATGTCCAGTTGGTATTAACCATATCAACACGGAAGTAGTTACCAGTTTGTACATTACCAGTGTTGTTTACGAAAACAACAAAAGTTTTAGATGTACCCTTAGCGATTTCTACAGCATTGGTTAATCCAACATTAACAGAAGCACCTGTAGCTCCGTAAACAGCAGTAGTTGTTAAAGCAGTTCCAAGAGCAGAAGCGTCTTCAATGTAGATTTGAGAACCAGTTGATGTAGCGTTGTAATCGTAGTTAGCCTTTAGACCAATGGACTTTAGGTTAATACCATTATCGCCAGTAGCTGTAACTGTAAATCTCATAACTTCAGCCTTAGCACCAGCGATTAAAGTCTTGCTGGAGTAGTTTGAAGCGTCAACAACAGTTGGATAAGCTGAAACTAATCTCATTGAAGCTGATGTAATGGTTTTTCCAGTAACTGGAGTTTGAACTCCGTTAGCTGTGTATTTGTAACCAGTTAAGGTTAATGTTAAATCTTTACCAGAAGCAACACCTCCTTGACCTTCTGATGTAACAGCATTGTATACAGCTTTTACTTCAACGTTAGCACCTTGAGTACCAGCTGCGATTTGCTTGTTAAGACCAGTAATTGTTACAAGTCCGTTGATAACTGGAGCAGAAACACCGTCAACAATAACTTGGCTGATGCCTTCGAAAGTTGTAGAAGCGGTGAATGACATTTCGTTAAGGTATACATCACCATCAGTAGCAACAAACTTGTAGTTAGCTGCTGTAGCGGTTGTACCACCAATTACGAAATTAGCTGCAGGAGTGTTAGCAACTACAGTAGGATCAGCTAAAGTAGAAGTCTTAACAGTAACTGTTTGACCACCTACAGTCTTAGTACCATTAGTTAAAGTGGTATTTGTTCTATAAGTAACAGTTACGGATGTGCTAGCTACATAACTAGCAGTAATTTCACCTAAATCAGCATAAACATCAACGATTTTGCTTGTGTTTTTATCAACAACAAGATTTACATTGAAGTCATTTAAAGATTGAGGTTGAACTGGAGTTGTGTTTTCGCTGATGTAAAGGTTAGACATATTGTCTAATACAGAAGAAGAAGCATTAACTGCAACTCTTAAGTTAGAAATAGTAACACCTTCAGTAGAACCAGCGGAAATGATGTAAGAACCAATTTTTACCTTAGCTGTGTTCTTAGCAACATTAGTGTTTTGAACAGAGCTATTTTTAGCAACAGTTAAATCACCAGTAACAACATTTAAGTCCTTACCAGCAACACCTGTTGTAGAGATGGGTGTATAAGAAGTAGCACCTTGACCACTTCCAACACCTAAAGCAACGTTAACCTTGCTAATATTTGTATTAGTATCAAGAGTTAAAGAACCTTTAATTTCAACAACCACTTGTTTTCCAGCAGGGATTGTGAATAGGTTTGTAGTACCAAAAGTTTTTGAAGAAACTAAGTTTGGGCTAGTACCTAAAGCAATGCTCTGTGAAGAACCAACTTGAGTACCATCAACATAAATAGCTAAATCATTTAAGCTTTCAGAACTTGTTACAGAACCAGTTCCTGTGAAAGTAGTTGTAGCTGATAATTGGTTGATTTTTACATCTTCACCATAAGCTTTCATAGTGAATTTACCTAATGTAACATTAGAAGCTGTTTTTACAACTTCAGTAACATTGAAAGTAGAATCGCTAGCAGTATTTACAGTACCAGTACCAATAGTGTATGAAGTGCCAGAAATAGCAGCACTTGGAGCTACATTAACATTGTAGTTAATATCAGTAAATACAGCATTAGCTACAGTTTGCATTTGGAAAGCAAAAGTGCGGCTAGAACCTTTTACGATATCAGCTTTAAGCTCAATAGTATGAGCACCTACAGATAATCTTGAAGGAGTAGCTAAATCAAACATTAAATCATTGTTGGAAGTTAAAGCGCTACCAGCGATTTTTGTACCATCAACGTATAAAGCATAATTTGCTAAATCATCAATATTGATTGAACCGATTTGTTTTAAAGCAAGGTATTTGAAATCAACAGCCTTACTTGTAACGTTAGCATTAGCTGACCAAATAATAACATTGTTATTACCAGCTTTTACAGGGCTAGTAGCCATTGTGCCAGCTGCTAAAGTAACAACAGAAATATCACCTGGTTTAGAAACTAATGACATTAAATTGCCGCTTACAGGGAATGAGCCGGAAACAGCTGCACTAGTTGAAACGATGTCGGAAGCCGCATTGATAGCGAAACCAACATTTCCACTAGTAGCACCTGAAGCGATATCAGCCTTAACAGTGATAGTTTTTGTTTGACCAGCTGGAACATTAATTAAGCTGCTAGCAGAGAAATTAACATAACCATTGCTCAAAGAACCAGCATCAGTTAAACGAGTATTGCCTTCGTAAAGGTATACATTGTTTATGCTAGAATCGGAAGAAATACCAATTCTCTTTAATTTAATAGACTTTACAGTAATAGCGCCATCATTAGCAGCTGTTACATTGAAAGAAGCTAAAGAAACTAAAGCTTGTGATGCGATAACTGAAGCAGAAGCTGGAGTGTTTGCACTTACAGAAACGGTTAAACCGGAACCGGTTACAACGTTTGTTGAAGAACCACCACCTTGAGCATCATAAGCGAATTCAGCAGTTGTGATAGCTGTACCACCTGCAGTAATAGCAGAAGATAAAGTTACTACGTTAGCGAAGTCGAAACGATTTGCATTGAAAGCAGCTTCTGTAGCAATAGAACGATAGTTAGTACCATCGAACATGTAAATAGCAGCAGAATTAGCGTTCTTTACTAAAGTACCTGCAGCGGGAACACCAGAAGTTAAAGGTGTACCAACAGTGTAGTTAGTGAAGAATGCATCTGGCATATCAATAACTCTCTTTGCCCAGTTTGCACCGTAGATAGCGATAGCATCAGCTTCGCTAGCGATCTTTCTTAATGTGCCGTTAGCTTCAACAGCGTATACAGAAGGATCAGTTGTGATTTTAACTAATTTTGTACCTGGTCTCACAGCAATGTTACCTCCCAATGGGTAGCTCTGTAATTCTGAAGCAGAAACAGTAACTACGCCTGAGAAATCTTTATGCCATGTGAAAAATACAGAAGAAGTTGGATAAACATATCTCTTACCGTCGTTTCCCAAGAAATAAACAGCTGAAAGGCCGTCCATCTTGATTAGGTCACCAGCTTGTGGAGCAGCAGCCTTTACATTAAGACCACTCATTCCTAAAACTGTTAACACCATTACGCCGATAATCAATGATTTGCGTAAATTTTTCATATTTGTGTTTAAGGATTCGAAACAGAATGTCCATACATAAGTATAAACAATTCTCTTTCGAGATTGATTCGGTTCAAGCCTTAATCATTTAGAGACTCCTTCGAATAAATCGACCGGAATCCCGCTCCCCCAGAACTATTGTCCCAAGGAAAAGCTAAATCGATTTATAATCAGAATTTCTTGCCGATTTTAGCTTATCACCGAATTTTTGTTTTGTTTTTAATAGAGTGAAAACCATCTCTTGCGAGACCCGACCCTTTACGGGGTTTCACTGATCTGTCTAAAGCAAGCTTTAAAGCAGACCTGTTAATTTATCTCAGAAGTTCAGCCAAATCAGATGATGAATAATCTTCCGAAAAGGAATGTTCTATTACAGAGATAAACTAACAGCCAGGCTCTAACCACTTACTACCTTTTTATTTTAATTGGTTTAAAACCTCGTTAGCTTCTTTTATTAAATCTTGAACCGATGAAGTAGAACTTGTTTCTACTTTTGGAGCTTCAATTAGAGTGATACCTTTGGCATCTTTTTCGCCAGAAGCACTAAATACTTCTTCTGGTGTATCAATGTTTTGTACAGCCGGTGCTTCTACTTTAGCAATAGTCTTTTTTACAGTTTTAATTTCTTCATTTAACTTGTTACTTAACTTAGCAATTTCAGCGGCATCTTGAGTGGCGGGATCAGATAATACATTAATAATATCTTGAGCATTGTTAGCGGCAAACTTTCCTGCCATCTGTTCTCTTTCTTTGGTATCTAGAATAGTGTTAAGTTTAGCTTTTTCTGAGATTTCACGAGCAATATATAATGACTGGTTTGGTTTAGCTTGAGAAAGCAGTAAATGACCATAAGCACTGGTTCCAAGTAGCACTACCATTATGGAGGCTAGAGCCATTGCTGGGTTAGACGCTGTTTTTACCACACTCTTGAAAGTGATAATAAAAGAGGTCCAAACTGATGCCTCATGAGCTCCTGAATTAGAAATTTGGGTATACAAAGAATCCCGGTTCGCTTTTAGCCAGCTTGAATCGGGTTTAATTTCTTTAAGATTACCTAATTTTTTGATTAAATCTCGGTCAGTCATAAAATTGCGCATTATTACGTCTTAATATACGTAAAAAAACAAAAAACGTTACAGTAATAAATACCATAGCGTTTTATTTGACTAATTATTGGTTTTTATGTTCTTCTTCCATTAAATCCTTTAAAGCGGCTAAAGCGCGGTGTAACAAAACTCTAACATTACCCCTAGTCTTCCCTGTTACCTCACTAATTTCATCTATCTCTAAATCATTAACAAACTTGAGAACGATAATTTCACGATACTCTTCTTTAAGTAGCGGTAACTTACTTTTAATCTTGGCAATATCACTAGCTCTATCCATATCACTCTCCAAGTCGGTATTTTCATCAGCAAGATCAATTGGATGGTCTTCATCGTCTAAAGATACTTCTAACTTAGAACCAGTTTCACGGTAGTAATCAACAATTGAAGTTCTCGCTATCTTATATAGAAGAGCTCTTAAAGTGGTACTGGAGGTTAAACTATTATTTTGAATATGATTCCAGGTTTTAAGAAAAATCATAGAAGTCAAATCCTTAGCTTCCTCGGCATGGCCAACTTTAAAATAAACAAAACGATAAATATCGGGAGCGAAGTCATCATAGACCTTAATAAAAACTTCCTTATCTTTACTTTTAAGGCGACTAATTGTTTGTTTATCTTTAAATTTTTGAACAAGTGTTTGTGACATTTTCTGCTTAAAGGTATTTAATAAAAAATAAGGGAATTATTCATTTCCCTGCTATGTTTTGACTTATAAATGGTTACTAAATTTTAGCACGATAAAACACAAAAAGCAAGGCTAAATAGCACCATATTATCTATACGTAATATTCTTGAAGAATCTTCAACTACTTGACTTTTTAGTTAAAAAGAATAAAAATATGAGTACTTTTGTCTAGCATATAATGGACTTAACTATAATTTTATGGTCACTGATAAAGAAATATCTTCTCCGCTTTGGTTTTCTGTTTCATCATCAGCTAAAATTGGCGGCGTTGACCCCAAGACAATTCGTCGCGCTCTTAAAAGCGACTCTGGTCTTAAATATAAAATAATTAAGGATCGCTATAAAATTGAGCTCGGTTCCCTGCTGTCTTTTTTAAATAAAAATACTAAGCTCAAAAATAAACTAAATAAAAATGGACTAGGACAATATTTTTAGTTTTAAAATTTTCCAAGCTTAATCAAAATACAAAAAAATCACCCGATTCCGAGGGTGATTTTTTATATAGAGGTTCGCTGTTTAAAAATTATAGAACAGCATCTTTAACCGCTTTTGCAAGACGGAACTTAACCACAGTTTTAGCTGGGATTTTGATAGTTTCGCCAGTTGCTGGGTTGCGGCCTTCACGTGCTTTTCTTTTAGCTTTTACTAACTTACCGAAGCCAGGAACGATGCATTCACCATTCTTCTTAACTTCTTTGTAAGTTAATTCAGCAATAGTTTCTAAGAAGTTTGAAACTTCTTTTTTAGCATAACCAGTAGATTCTGCTAAAGTAGCTACCATTTGAGCTTTTGTCATTTTAGACATAATTGCATGGGGCTTAGTGATAAGTGATTTATCTTAAAAAAGATAACCAAATATTACTTCTGCCTAAATTATTAAAATTGAAAATTTATTTTTAAAATATAAACTTTCAATTCTCCTTTATTTACAAGAGTATTATAACACAATCAAAAAAACTTGCCAATAAACAAAGGGGAAGCAGAAATATTGTTAAAAAAGAGCTTATTTTACAGGCTTTACAGAGCTTAGAAATAAGCTATAATAAAGACATTGAACCTTAAAAATTTTTAATCATGAAAAAAATATTAATTTCGGGTATCAAGGAAAGTGCTCCCTACATTGATATTTTAGAGAAAGAGGGGCACGTAGTTAACAAGGTTATAATGAACCTAGTGACACCTCTTCTTGTGAAATATCAGCCTGACTTAATTATTTTAGGCACCTGCGTCGATAGCGACAATGGCACTGATATAATTAAAGAGGTAAAAGATTACAACAAAGAAATAAAAATTGTTGTAATTGGAAAAACGGAACAATTAAAAGCCGAACTTCTTCGCGAAGGAGCTAACGAGTTTTTAATCAAACCAGTCTCTAGTGAACAATTGCTAGCGGCCATCAATAAGTAAAAAGGACAGATGTAAATCTAGTCCTTTTTTATTTTCAAATATTTTTGTCTTTTATTTTCTTCAAATCTTTCAATCGCATAACGCAACATTGTTCGTGGCATTTTCTTAATATTCTTATCTAAGAACTGACACAACTTTTTTTCATCTCGTTTACCAAATTCTCGCAACATCCAACCACTGGCTTTATGCATTAAATCTTCTTTGTCATCAAGTAGTGCTTCGGCTAATTTTAAAACGTCTTCACTTTCACCTTGGCGAATAAAAGCCATAGTCGAAACCATTGCCAGTCGCCGCTCCCACATGTTTTTAGATTTAATAAATTTATATAATATAGTGCGCTCTTTTGGATAACGGACTAAATAATCACCCATTATTTTATAAACAGATAAATCAACTAAATCCCAGTTGTTAGCAGCGGCTCGATGTTTAATATAAAAATCGTAAATAATTTTACGCTCTTTATCTGTCTTGGTTTTTTGATATTTCTCAACCAAAACAGTAAGTCCTATTAAACGAAGTTCATGAATCTTATCAGAAAGCAAAATCGCTACATCGGAAAATGGCAGGTCACGACATTCTTTAGCCAGTGTTCTCATCTCGGGCACACTTAAACCTAAGAAAACATCACCTTCACCATATTGCCCTGGTCCCGTTTTAAAAAAGTATTTAGAGTGTTCCGCCCTTTCCGGTGAGTAGAGACTCTTGGCCTTTTTGATTAATTGGTGTAACATATAGAGTTAATTTACGTAAACTATATAATAAAGAGTAAGTTAACAAACAAATCCTCTTTCGAGAATTGTCTATCAAAATTGGCAGATAATTCTCGGAAGGGCGATTGTCATAAGACATTCACGATCTAGGCTTGGTCCCCTAGGTTTCCCTTCTTTAAACAAATAACAATATGTTTAGAGAAATTGCAGGGTTCCTCGTAATCCTAGTAATCGTGAAGATCGCTCTCCCAGACGAGATTGGTGACCTAATAACTGACATCTTGCTTAAAGTCTTAACTTTAATCCGAGATGTTGTCAGTCAAGGTATCACCCCTCTCTAACCACATACAAAAAGCTTTTCTGAACAATCAGAAGAGCTTTTTTTTAATAATGATATTCCTTGTTACTAATAATAGTCGCGGCACGGTAAATTTGTTCAAGTAAAACTACCCGAGCCAGTTCATGCGGAAAGGTCAGCGGTGATAAAGAAATTTTTGGGTATTTATTTTCTAATTCCTTAGCAAATCCTAAACTACCAGCAATAACTAAAACGATTTCCCTATCTTTAATCTTACTAGCAAAATCAAGCGAATTAAATTGCGTGCCGTGCTCTGCTAGCAAATATATTTCGGCATTAGTTTTTTTATCTAAAACTGCCATGATGCGCTCCGCCTCAATTTGTTTCGCTTTATCTTTAGTGGTTACTGAAAAAGGTTCTGCTTTAAGTTCTTGCATTGTTAAACGTCCGTAAGGTTTAATTCTTTTTAGATATTCTAAGGTCGCTTCATTTAAATAAGCTTCTTTAACTTTGCCAATGGTAATAAGGGTAATATTTAACATGATTTTATTTTAACAAATTTATGGTATAATTCAAAGGTAAAATTAAAAAATATGAAAAAAATAATTAGAGAATTTAAAGAGTTTGCTGTTAAAGGCAATGCGATTGAACTAGCTACCGCAGTGGTTGTCGGTGGCGCCTTTGGAAAGATTGTCACCTCACTTGTTAATGATATTATTATGCCTTTTGCTAATTTACTTAGTAAGGGCGAATCATTTGCTAGCTGGAAAATTACTTTAAGAGAAACGCCTCTTACCACTTTAAATATCGGAATTTTTATTCAAAACATTGTTGATTTCTTAATTATCGCCGCTGCCATCTTCTTTATGATTAAAGTCCTCGCTAGTTTAAAAGCGCAACTTAAAAAATTAGAAAAAGAAGAGGAAGAAAAAGCAGCACCGGAACCAAAAACAAATAAAGAACAAGAACTGCTAATAGAAATACGTGACCTCTTAAAAGAAAAGAACTCCTAGGCGGAGCTCTTTTTTTTATTAAACAATTTTTACGAAGAATCTTTTTCCTTTTTGAACAATACTGCCAGGAGCAATTTCTTCTTTAATATCTTCAATAACTTGCTCACCAATCTTAACTCCTTTTTGCTCAATAACACGTTTGGCTTCTGATTTAGTAGAAGCAAAGCCCGCTTCAATTAAAATCGTTAAAATATCATAAGCGCTAGGTTTTAAATCAGCAATATCATCAGGAATTTCTTTTTTACTAAAAGTGTTAATGAAATAATCTTGAGCAGCTAAAGCGTCGGCCTCGGAATGATAAAACTTGGTAATTTCAAAAGCCAGTTTCATTTTATAATCACGAGGATTAGCACCGGCTTCAATTTCTTTTTTATAAGAAGCAATAACATCTAAATCAAGACGAGTAGTTAAAGTGAAATATTTAATTATTAAATCATCACTCACCGACATCACCTTGCCATACATATCGTTAGCGGAATCAAACAAATTAATAACATTACCCCAACTAGAGCTCATCTTGCGACCGTCCAAACCTTCGATAAGCGGATTAGTAATAATATCTTGAGGAAATTGCTTATAATTTCTCTGTAGTTCTCTGCCCGCCAGTAAATTAAAACGTTGGTCAGTGCCGCCAATCTCTACATCAGCTGAAATAGCCACCGAATCATAACCTTGCATTAGTGGATATAATAATTCACGTAGTGATATTCTTTTACCAGCATCTAAACGTTTCTTAATATTTTCACGAGAAATAAATTCATTTAAAGAAAAAACATCTGCTTGGCGACCAATTTCATGATAAGTTAATTTTCCAAGCCATTCGCTATTATAATGAACTTCGCATTTATCAATATCAATCACTTTACGAGCCTGCTCAATATAATTGGTTAGGTTTTGTTTTACAGTTTCAGGGGTAAGCATTGGGCGCTCACTATCCTTATCAGAAGTATCACCAATTACTCCAGTGAAGTCACCAATAATTAAAACAATTTTATGTCCTAGTTGTTGAAAATCTCGCAGTTTTAGAAGTGGCACAGCACGACCAATATGAATATTAGGACTAGTAGGATCAATGCCTAATTTAATTCTCAGTTCTTTACCGCTCTGTAATTTTTTTCGCAGCAATTCCTTATCAATAATTTCCTCAACACCGCGAGAAAGCAATTCATCAATTTTTTTAGAATCAGTGTTTATTTCCATACAAGTTTGTTTAACTTTATTAATTAAAATAAGTATAACATCAATATTACTATATTTTCAACCGTTTACAAAAAAACCGCTATAAAGCGGTTTTTAGTATTATCTGGTAAATGTTAAGCTTTTCGCCATCGTATCAATTACCTTATCTAAATCCGCCTTATCTTCACCATCATACCAAGCCATAAGAGAATATGACTTGTTATTATGGCGATAAACATACTTTATCTGAGTCTGTCCATTGGCATAAGTTTTTTCTGCCACTGAGTTGGCTGGAGTATTTTCTTCAAGATCCCAAACACTTAAAGTAAAATCGGAACACTGAAAAATTCCTTTATTAAAATAACAAGAACCTGGGTATTGCATCTTTACCCCCATCTCAGAATCTTCGTAAGTAAAAATTTTATTTCTTTCTTCCTGACTAACTGGTGGTAATCCAGTTTTAGTTTCCATACTTGAAGTAGCAACTGGTATTTCACAAACACTATTTGAAACAATTGGAGTGTTGGCGCCAGATTTAGTGTCAGTATTTTTAGTAAACGAACAACCGGCAGAGAGTAATAAAATTGGGGCTAAGGCAATAACTAAGTATTTTTTCATATTTTTATAATAAATTCTTTAAGTTTTTATATTATAGCACTAAAAGGCCGTTTAATACCAACCCCAAAACAACCATAAACAAAGCAAAGGAAATTCTAAAGAATAAACCAAAGCGACCAGCAAGCCACATCAATCCAATTAATGGAAAGCCAATTATTGGCCACAAACTACTGCCTTTTTTAAGATGTTCCAATCCATCAGAAGAAGCGCCAGACAAATCCTGCTCGCTAGGAAAAGCATGAGCCGCTACCGAAAAAGCTAACCACAAAACAATAAAACGCCAATACGAACCCGGGGTTATTAAATAAATTCCGTAAGACAAGGCAACGCTAAGTATGGAATTAAAAATAATAGGACCAGTGGCTACAAAAAATGATTGAAAATAATTACGAGGTGCCTCGTGAACGACATAACCGCTAGGATTACCAAAACGAAAATAGACCACTTTAACAACTTTTAGTCCCGATAACTGACAAAATATTTTATGCGCCCATTCATGAATGGCAACTCCTGGGAAAGTTAAAAAATAAAACATGTTTATATTATATCACAAAAAATCACCCGCTAAGAAACGGGTGATTTTTTTAACCTATTATTTAATTGGAGTAACTGGCTTAACCGAAGTTGCCGCCGGAGCAACAGTGGTTGCAGTTTGATTTTGCATCGCACAACCACCAACTGCCTGCCCAGCACCAGAACCATTTTTCATGGGACAACCGCCATCACTAATATTTATTTCTTCATTTTGCATTCTACAGCCACCAACACCATCTTTATTATTCATCATACCGCGACCATCACGTTGTTCAAAATTAAATTGTCTCTCACCGCGACCTTCACCGCGATTATAATTTTCACATGAACCAAACCAAACACCAAGAGAGAAAATAGCCAAAACAGCTAAAGCGAGTAACACCAAATGAATTGGTTTACGCCAACAGCAATGATGAAACTTTCCCGCCACACAACACTCTTCTTTTTTTTCTTCTTCCATAAAATTAAAATTAATTTATAAATATAGTCATACCTTAGCTAATACGCAAAATAGATTTATTTCTTCAAAATTGACAAAATAATCAAAACGGAGTAAAAAATAATTTGGAACTTTTAAAACTCAAGAAAGATGAAAAAAATTTTATTGTTACTCCTAATTTTATTCTTGGGCGTAAATTACGCCAACGCACAAACAACTAGTAAGCTGATAAAAACTTGGGTACTACAGAACCCTGAATTGGCTGTAAATCACACTGTTGTAACTTTCTACGCCGATGGGCAAATACTCTTTCAATTTTCAAACCTGCTCACAAAAAAGAGCGGATCCTCGAAATCCTCTTGGAAATTGTTGGATGCCAAAAAAAACATCTTACTCATCACTGACAGCGAAGGTAAATCTTATCAGGTAGACTTCATAATAAGCGACAATACCATGACTATGACAAGCCATGGCGATGACATTGCTAATGCTAATTATTTTGCCGTCAGTGGCTCGTCGAGCGATTATTACATGAGCCGGGTTCAATTCGCAGTAGACACTTACGGAACCGACGCCTCTTTAAAGAAAAATGGTATGGCCAGCAGCAGCGCTGAAACCGGCTATTCTTTTCAGCCTCGTTACTCCAATTGTTTTGCTTGTGCTGGTTTGGGTCGTTGTACTTATTGCTACGGCACAGGACGAACAACCTATAACTTTCGTGATTACGTAACCTGTTCTAGTTGCCGCGGCACTGGAACCTGCTATCTATGTGGAGGAAAAGGAAAATTAAAAAATTATTAATTCCTTTCTTGCAAACAAAAAGCCATCATAAGATGGCTTTTTTTGTTATGTAATCGAGTCTTATTTTTGACCTAAACCTAAGCCTAAACCACGACCCGCGCCCATGCCCATACCACGACCATTTCCTTCTAAACCAAGTTCATCCATTAAAGTTTTTTCTTGTTGACGTAAATTATATAATTCTACATATTTACTAAAATTAGTAGCATTAATCTTTTTTAGCATTGGCGAGTCGCTACCCACAGCGGTAACCCAAGCATTGTAATCATTGGCTTTAAGCGCTGCTTCCTCGGCGGTGCGTTTTGCTTCCATTTCAGTTTTTTGAGCCTCAGTTAATTCCACTCTGTTACCTTTTTCAAGACGCATAGCAGTGGAGGTTGCTGAGTTGTTGTTATTATGATTTCTACCAGCAGCTAAAGTCGCTGAAGCTATGCCTACAGTAGAGATTACTACTAAAGCAGATAAGCCTAAAGCAACTTGTGATTTTTTTATTTTCATAAAATTGTTTGCTAATTTAATTTTTTAACTTATTTTTTTATTAGAACCGGTTCTGTCTAGTAATACGCAGTCGAAATATTTTTCTTCAAAAAAATCTTCTCTTAAATATTGAGAAGATTTTTTATTTTATTTATTTTTACAATTATTGCCGTGTTCACAAATCATCGGTAGTGGCATTCCAGGTATAACAGGCGGCAACGGTCTCTTAAAGAAACCGCGTCCAGGACCAACTGACATCACTTCTTCAACAATAAAAGTGCGATTACTAATTTTTTCACCAGCTAATCTAACAGGACGATCAACTTTTATTTTTTTAGCATCTGATTCATCTTTAGTTTCTATTACCCAAGCTTCACCGCCCCGATCAACCAAATTATAGGTGGTGCTATCTATCTGAGATATAATCATCCCCATCAATCGTCCATTTTCAGGACTCGACCAATAATCAAGCCGAGGATTGATCACTCGATCATACATCGGCGCCTTCTCTCCTAAAACGTCATCAATAAAACGATCAACTCCCATAGCACTAAGAGCGCCACCAAAAATTAAACTAACAACCAGTGTTCCTAAAACGATTAATTTTGGTGAATATTTATAGCCTTTTTTAGTATGTTTAATATAATAAAAGACAGAAACGGCAAAAATAGCTAAACAGATAATCCAAAAAAATGGCACAATCACAAACAAAGCTTCAAAGTTCCTAGGATGGGTTAGGCCAAAGCCAGATTCCTCACCGGTTAACATATAAAAAATTAAAGAAGTAGCAACTGCTCCTAAAACCAGAGATAAAACACCCAAGGTCCAGATTAAAGAGTTTTTAAGTAAAAACTGCCACTTTGGTTTCGGGGTTATTTTTTCTTCTTTTATTTTTTGCAAAACGCTGTCATTAAAATTTTTATCTTCTAAGTTTTTCATATTTTTATCTGTTGCTTAGTAAGTTCCTTTTTAAACTCACTTTTAGCTTTATTCATCAGTGATCCGACCGTACCCACTGGTTTTTTAATAATATCAGAAATTTCTTGATAATTTTTTTCTTCTAAAAATTTAAGCACTAATACTTCACGATATTTTTCCGGCAAAGAATATAAAACTTTTGCCACATTATCTTTTAAATAAATATTATCGAGTTCTTTTTCAATATTAATATTAGAGGCTAATTTTCTAGCACTTTCATCTTCTAAATTTGTACTGTGACCTTCAGCGCGAACACTTAATTTACGATGCTGACTAATTACTTGATTGCGAGCAATCGCATATATCCAAGAAGAAAACTTTAAACTAGTATCAAAGTCGTTTAGATTCAAATAAACTTTCAAAAAGATGTCCTGTAATAAATCTTCGGCGTCCTCATCACGAACACTGGTAATACGCCTGATATAATTAAACAACTTATTCTTATAGCGCTCAATAATCAACGCAAAACTGGCCTGATTATTCAGAGCTAAAGCTACTAATTCTTCATCGCTATAATTCTCAGTCATACCTTTATAATACGCGGAGATTAATATTTTCTTCAGTAAATAGCCGCGGCGACAGTTTTAGAGACTTCTTTATCAAAAGAGTTAGGTAAAATAAGTTCTGGACTTGGTTCGTCGACTAGCGCCGCTAGTTTCTCAGCCGCGCGAACCAACATCTCGTCAGTAATTTGCGACACCTTATTATCAAGTGCTCCACGGAAAATTCCTGGAAAAGCTAAAACATTATTTAATTGATTAGGATAATCAGAGCGACCAGTGGCCACAATAAAAGCACCGGCCGATTTCGCGGCTTCAGGCATAATCTCAGGAGTTGGGTTAGCAAGTGCAAAAATTATCGGTTTTTCATTCATCGAGCGCACCATTTCTTCGCTTAACACTCCACCAAGAGACACCCCAATAAAAATATCGCGATTTTTTATCACTTCAGTAAGATTGCCGCTTAGCAGTTCTCTATTTGTTAATTTGGCATATTTTATTTTAGCCTCATTTAAATCTTCTCTGCCTTCATAGATTGAACCACGACTATCACAAACGATAATATTCTTGAAACCATAAATAAGTAGTAAATCAGTAATAGCCAGTCCAGCAGCGCCAGCACCGTTAATTAAGATTTTGGCATCTTCTTTAGTGAGTCCTCGTAATTTTATAGCGTTAATTAAACCAGCTAAAACTACCATCGCTGTGCCATGTTGATCATCGTGCATCACAGGAATATTTAACTCCGCCTTCAAACGAGCTTCAATTTCAAAACAACGAGGAGCGGAAATATCTTCCAAATTAATGCCACCAAAATTTGGTGCTAGATATTTTACGGTTTTAATAATTTCTTCGGTATCCTGAGTGTCTAGACAAATAGGAAAAGCATCAACTCCGGCAAATTCTTTAAATAAAATTGCCTTTCCTTCCATAACAGGCAGTGCCGCTTCAGGACCTAAATTTCCTAAACCCAAAATAGCACTACCATCACTGACAACAGCAATCATATTGCCTTTCATGGTGTGAGTTAAGGCAGTTGATTTATCGGCGGCAATTAAACGACAAACTTCAGAGACGCCCGGAGTATAAGCCAAAGATAAATCTTCTTTGTTATTTAACGATACTTTACTTTTAAGTTCTAGTTTTCCACGATTTTTTTTATGGAGTTCAACTGATTCTTGACAAACATCGGACATATATTTTTTATTTATTTTTGTAATTTGTAAAACAGAATGGCGGCCGCCACGGACACATTAAGTGATTCAATGTTGTCTGAAATATCGATTTTAATTTTCTTAGTCGCTAAATTATTTATCTCTTCGGATACGCCGTGACTTTCATTGCCAAGAACTAAACAAAATTTATCGTCAGCTTTAAAAGTTTCTAAATCGGCGTCGCCGTGAGAACTGGTAACATAGACTGGTAATTTATTAGCACGAATCCAGTCCCCTTTTTTATCTTCCAACAGATTTAACATGAAAAAAGAATTCTTCGCCGCCGCAATTGTTTTAGCATTATAAACATCCACACAATTTTCATCAAGGACAATGTTTTTAAAGTTAAAAGCTAAAGCGGTGCGCATAATTGTCCCTAGATTTCCCGGATCAGAAATACTATTTAAATAAATCACAGAATCATCAGTTATTTTTTGACTCTCGGGTATTTTGTAAATTGCCGTAATGCCAGATGGAGTATCAAGTTGTGAAAAATGGGCACTCATCATCTCATCGATTACATAATAATTGGCGCGAGAATTTTCTTGCAAGAATTGAAATTTATCTAAGTTACGAGTCATAAACTCAGCCGTTACAAATAAAGTTTCAAAATCATAACCAGCACGCAAAGCATCAACAATAATTTTTAAGTTCTCGACAGTAAATTGCTGATATTCCTGACGATATTTTTTAAGAGCTAATTTTTTAAGCAACTTAATATGATTGTTTTGTAAGCTCGTGATTGTTTCAAGTTTTTGCATATTATTTTTTTATTATATTTTCAGCTACAGTTAGACCATCAATTGCTGACGAAACAATTCCACCAGCATACCCCGCTCCTTCACCACAAGGATAGATACCTAAAACATTTGACTGGCAAGACTCATCGCGAATAATTCTAAGAGGTGCCGAACTTCTAGTTTCAATGGCTGTTAACAGCGCATCAGGATGAGCAAAGCCTTTTATTTTATTATTTAAAAGGGGTAAAGCTTTTTTCAAACTGCGAGTAACATAATCAGGCAAACAAGATTCAATAGAAGTTAATTTTACACCCGGTAAATAACTAGGACTAACTTCGCCTATTTTAACAGATGGACGTCCGACTAAAAAATCACCAACCAGTTGTGACGGTGCACAATAATTAGAACCACCGACTTCATAAGCTTTTTGTTCCCAATATCTTTGAAATTCAATCCCAGCAAGTGGACTATCAGAACCAAAATCTTCTGGCTTGACTGGAACTAGTAAAGCACTATTGGAATTTATATTATTTTGACCATATAAACTCATCCCATTAGTTACCACGCCACCCGGTTCTGAAGCGGCAGCCATAACTGAGCCACCAGGACACATACAGAAAGTATAAACCGAACGCTCGCCAGGAACATGTTCGACTAATTTATACTTAGCGGTGCCCAGTTTAGGATTATTCCAAAAGGTGCCATACTGCGCTTTATTAATACTTTCACGTAAATGTTCAATACGAACACCGATGGCAAATGGTTTGGAAATCATCTCCAGTTTATTATCAAAAATCATTTGATAGGTATCACGAGCGGAGTGACCAGTGGCAAGTACTAACACATCGGTTACAAAACGTTCACTATCATTTAAAATAGCTGCTACCAGTTTATTATCTTTAATTTCCAGTCCGGTTAATTTAGTATTAAATCTAACTTCGCCACCAAGTTCAATAATTTTTTCTCTAATATTTTTTACTACTGTTTTTAAATTATCAGTCCCGATGTGAGGCGTAGCACTGGTTAAGATGTCTTGAGGCGCACCAGCTTTAACTAGTTCACTGAAGACAAAAGCAGAGCGCGGATCATTAATTAAGGTGTACAATTTACCATCAGAAAAAGTTCCCGCACCGCCTTCACCAAATTGCACATTTGATTCTGGGTTTAATTTGGCGGTTTTTAGAAAATCAGTGACCGTTTTAGTACGAGTTAAAACCTCTTCGCCGCGTTCAATTAAAATTGGTTTAAGACCTGAAGTAGCAAGTGCTAAAGCGGAAAATAAACCGGCCGGACCAGCACCAACAATCAGTGGTCGCAAATTATTTTTAGCTTGAGGAATTTCATAAACAAATGGAGTGTGAACTCTAACGCGATGACGGGTGCTCCGTTCTTTAATAAGAGACACGTCGCGAACCTCAGCATCAACTGAATAAACAAATTGAATATTAGATTTCTTGCGAGAATCAATAGCGCGCTTTACTGTTTTATAGCTTAAAATATCCGCTTCAGGCAGATTTAAAATTGTAGCGATTTTTGACTTTAATAAGTCTTCGCTATCGTCTATATTTAGGTTTATTTCTTCGATTCTCACTAGATTGGACATAAGTGAATTTTACCTTGCTTTGAGGTAATAGGCAAATAAAAAAACTACTTCGAAGAAGTAGTTATTTACCTAAGTAAGCTAAGTTGCCACATTTTGGACAAGTAGCTGCGTAACCATCGGCAAAGGGGGCCATTTTGACCGTAACCTTTTCGCCGCAACTAAGACATTTTATCTCTTTAGTGTGAACATAAAGAAATATGCTTGTTGGAGCAGAAACAAAAACACACTGCAACATATTAATTGGGGTTTTAAAGTTCAACAAAAAAAGTATACCACGCAAGTATACTTTTGTCAATATATTAGGAAATCCCTAATTTACTTGATGTTTTTCTTTAATCTTTTAGCTGCCTTCTCTTTTAGCATTTCTTCTTTAATTGCTAATCTTTTAGCAGTTTTGTGTGAATTTGATGGTTTGCATTTTCCAACACCAGTTGTTCTTTTCGCCATATAAATGATTTAAATAAATAATTTAACTTAAGTAATAGCTATCTTAACCTATTATTAAAATTAAATCAATGCTTTTTAAATAATTTAAATACTTCAAACCACATTAAGCTTAGAGAAATTACTCCAAAAGAAATCATCAGGTCCCACGCATTAAGTGGGGCCATATGAAATAAATCGGCCAACGTTGGAATATACAAAACGGCCGCTAAACAAATTAAAGACCCAATAGTTACGATAAAAAAAGATTTGTCCGCTGATGCAAATATTTTATAGATTGTTTTATTCCAAGATAAATTTATAACAATTAACATCAAACTAGAAAATACTAAGGAGGTAAAAATAAACGAACGAACTTCTAACTCACTGTGATCAGTTTTAATGGCAAAAAAGAAAACAATAAACAAACCAAACAGAGCCGTAAATCCCTGAACCAAATTAAGCCAAACGGTTTTACGATTAAACATCGGCTCTTTAATATTACGAGGAGGAATTTTCATGATATTTTCGTCCTCTTTTTTTGATTCAAAAATCAAAGAACAAGCTGGATCAATAACTAATTCCAAAAAAGCGATGTGGGCTGGAAATAAAACGATAGGCAAACCAAAAAATAATGGTAACACTGATATTCCCGCAATTGGTACGTGAACGGCTAATATAAAACCCATTGATTGTCTTAAATTATTATAAATTCGACGACCTAGACGCACTGCTGAAACAATCGAAGAAAAATCATCATCTAACAAAATAAGAGCTGAAGCTTCACGCGCCACATCAGTTCCCCTATCTCCCATAGCCACACCAATATGAGCCGCCTTTAAAGCTGGGGCATCATTTACACCGTCACCCGTCATCGCCACAATATCACCATTGGCTTTCAAAGCGTTCACAATTAACAATTTTTGTTCTGGAAAAACACGAGCGAAAATATTAGTAACTTTAATTTTCTCTTGAAGCTCATCAGCAGTCAATTTTTCTAAATCGGCTCCAGTTAAAAAATTATCGGAATTATTTAAACCAATTTGCTTGGCAATAAATTGAGCGGTACCAGCATAATCACCCGTAATCATAATAACTCTAATACCAGCTTCATAGGCTTCTTTAATTGCTTGAGGAACCGCTGGTCTAATAGAATCCATAAAACCTAAAAGGCCAACAAATTCAAAATTAAAATCTCTTTGACTTTCAGGATAATCATTTCCTTTAAACATTGCTCGAGCTACTCCTAAAACTCTTAAGCCGTTATTTGATAATTCTTTTACTTTACTAAATATTTCTTCCTGCTTTTTGTCATCTAAGTGACAGAGCTCAAAAATAGCCTCTGGAGCGCCCTTAGAGGCCACGATACAATTATCATCACCACACTGCCAAACGTGCGACATAGCTATCAAATCTTTCGATAGAGGATACTCTTTAACTAAGTCCCAACCTTGATAATCTTCTTTTAAATATTTAGCGCCTTTAAGGTGCAATTCTTTTTCCATTGGATCAAACTGATCTTTTTGGCTGGCTAAAATTCCATATTTAAGTAAGTTAGCAAACTCTTCATCTAAAGTATCATTGGTTACATCTTCTAAGTGACAATTATTATCCGCACCATATAAAAAAACTAAGTCCATGCGGTTAAAAGTCAGAGTTCCGGTTTTATCAGTACATAAAACCGTGGCCGCTCCCAAAGTTTCAATTGCTGCCACTCGTCTAGTTAAAACGTTGCGTTTAGAAATGCGCCAAGCTCCAAGTGCTAGAAAAACAGTTAAAACCACTGGGAATTCTTCTGGTAAAATTGCCATTGCCAGTGTCAGTCCAGACAGAAAACCATTAATAAAATCATGGCGCACAATAACAAAGAATAGTAATACCACTACACATAAAGATAAGGCGACTATCGCTACTTTACGAACAATCATTGCTGTTTCCTTATGAAGTAAGGTGTCTTCATCTTTAATTGTCTCCAAGCTCTTACCAATCTTACCAATTTCCGTGTTTAATCCAGTCGAGTTTACTTTAATAATCGCCCTGCCACTAGTAACTAGCGAACCAGAATAAACGAAAGGTAAACCGTCACCACCGGGACGTGAAATTTCTGAGACTCCGTCCCAATCAGTTTTATGAACTGAAATTGATTCTCCAGTTAATAAAGACTCATCAACTGACAAATTTTCATTAGATAAAACCATGGCATCTGCTGGCACCCGATCCCCTTCATGGATATAAATAATATCGCCAGTCACTACTTCTCTACCGGCAATCATTTTTTGCACACCGTCACGAATAACCAGTGCTCTTGGACTTGATAAATCACGTAGGGCTTCTAAAGTTTTTTCAGTTTTAATTTCTTGATGAAGAGTAAGAACAATTACCGCGATTACCGCCACCATAAGCATCATCGCATCTTGAAGTTCACCCAAAAATAAATAGATTAAACCTGCGGCCAATAACAAAACAATCATCGGTTCAGATAATATTTTAAACAAAATAAAGAAAATACTTTTTTTCTTCTGAGAGTTTAGTTCGTTAAATCCGTTTTGTGCTAAAAGTTTGTCGGCTTCGACTTGAGATAGACCAGAAAATTCGGTGACTAATTTCATAAATTATTGATTATTTATATTTCTTTTATTATACCCCAGAGTTTGGAAAATAAAAAAAGGAGGTTTAAATTTCTCAAACCTCCCTTTAGACAGTTTATTTGGAATCACCGACAAAATCGGAGACTGCCAGGACCAAATGATCGGCGTTTAATTCTGGTCTAACCAGAAAACCGTTTTTCATTTCAGCGATACCGTCTCTGACCTCTTCGTCGTCAACAGATGTCCAGAAAATAATCGGAAACCTGGATATGACATCTCTGAGCTCCGAAGCCCTTGAAACAAACTGCTTGTATTTTTGCATGGGATCTTCAATACCCAAGACGAAACAGCTAATTTCCAATGGTTTTCTGACAAGATAATCAAAAGCGGCGTCAGAAAAAGAAGTAACTTTAACGTTATATCTTTTCTTCAACTCTTCAATATACTCTCGGTCAAGTGTCAAAGAATCAGTAAGCAATAAAATCGTTTTTTTCATTTTTTTCCCTCCTTGATTAAATTTTTGAATAAAAATAGTAAAATGTCTTCTTGAATATCCGTCAGATAAACCGCTGGAGATTTGTGAATCCTCAGTTCATGAGAATTTAAAACTTCAACATCAATTATCTGAGGAATTGCGAGTAGTAACTTTTTTTTGACTTCACCGCTAAATTTGTGAGCTAGCGATGTTGCAAAAATAATTTTGTCCTTGTCTTTCGAGTTTTGAATCACCCGAATAGCAAAAAGTTTATCACTTGTTAGGATAAACAATCTCTCATCACTGGCCATGGGCCCAAAATCATAAGAAGTGGCAGTCTTTTGAGCAACTGGCTCAGCTGAAGTAGTGGATGTTGGCAAATTATTCTTTTTTAGTCGCTTCATCACTACAATGACCAAAAAAATTATTGCCCCTGCAATCACCGTAACCGTAAGAAATGTGAGAAACTCGCTTTTGATGCTAATTTCAAAATAATCAATCGGAAACCCTCCTATCCGTGTCAAATTATTAATGTGCCCTGCTTATCGTCCCAGCACTTTTACCTTACGGGACTATCCTAGTAATCGTCACTAGAAAAAACGGATTTTACTTGCACTTGCCAATTCAGGGTATTTTCTTCGCCCCATAACTTCAAACCTTAGAAGTAAAGAAATTCTAGTATTTTTAGTGTCTTTTGTCAATGTTATTCAACAGTTACTGACTTGGCTAAATTTCTTGGCTTATCAACGTTGATACCGTTTAAATCAGCGACAAAATAAGATAACAATTGAAGAGGAATAATATTAATTAAAGGTGATAGTTCTTCAGGAACTCGAGGCACCACAATTACATGAGCCGATAGCTTTTCTACTAAATCATCTTCCCTGTCAGTAATGGCAATTATCTTTCCGCCTCGAGCCCGAACTTCTTGCATGTTACTAATAATCTTTTCAAAAATCGGTCCGTGGTTAACGATGAAAACCACAAACATATTTTCATCAATCAAAGCAATTGGTCCGTGTTTCATTTCTGCTGCCGGATAACCTTCGGCGTGAATATAAGAAACTTCTTTTAATTTTAAAGCACCTTCAAGAGCCACGGGAAAATTAATACCGCGACCAAGATATAAAATATTGCGAGCCTCTTTTATCTCGGCAGCGATTTCTTTAATTCTTTCAACTTGATTTAATACGGCTTCAATCTTCTCTGGTATTTTAGATAATTCGTCACATAGAACTGGACTAAGTTCATCTTTAATCTCTTGTTTTAAGTATAGAGCCAATAAAATTAAAGCAGTTACCTGAGACGTAAAGGCCTTGGTACTAGCGACGCCAATTTCTGGTCCGGCATGTAAATAAATACCGGATTTTACTTCCCGAGAAATTGTCGAACCAACCACGTTTACAATTCCTAAACTTTCACAAACATCATTTTCGCGAAGAGCTGCCAAAGTATCAGCGGTCTCACCAGATTGGGAAATTACAATCAATAAGTCATTAGGACGAACAATTGGGTTGCGATAACGGAATTCCGAAGCATAATCAACTTCCACGGGAACACCTACAATATCTTCAATTAAATACTTACCAATTAAAGCGGAGTGCCAACTGGTACCACAAGCGGTAATAATTATGCGATCGATTTTTTTAGGATCTAAATTGACTGTCAATTTTATTTTATCTTCAGTAATGCGACCTCTTAAGGTATTAGTAATAGTTTTTGGTTGTTCAAAAATTTCTTTCAGCATGAAATATTTAAAACCACCTTTTTCAATTTCTTCAACCGTTAGCTTTACTTCGTGAACTTCGCTGATTAAAGAATCACCAGCAATATTTTTTAAACTATAACCATCGTCGCTCAGGGTCGCAATCTCATTGTCTTTCAAATAAATAACCTGATTGGTATGTTCGATAATAGCTGAGGCATCTGAGGCAATAAATAATTCATCTTTGCCCACACCTAAAATTAAAGGCGAACCACGACGAGCGGCAATAATTTTATGTTCACTCTCACAGACAATAGCTAAACCAAAAGTTCCTTCTAAAAGTTTTAAGGTTTCGATAACAGCAATTTCTAAATTGCCTTGATAAAATTTTTCAATTAGATGAGCGATAACTTCAGAATCAGTTTCGGAAATAAATTTATGACCTTCTTTTTGCAATAATGTTTTTAGAACTTCAAAATTTTCAACGATGCCATTATGAACAACGGCAATCTTTTGCTGACAATCAAAATGTGGATGAGCGTTAATCGTGTTTGGCTTACCATGAGTAGCCCAGCGAGTATGAGCAATACCAATTGTCCCAGTAATATCAATTTTAGCCAGTTCTTCTTCGAGCATCTTTATCGGTCCTTCTTTTTTGAAAATTCTCAGTTTGTTATCTTCTAAAACACAAACACCAGCACTGTCATAACCACGATATTCCAGTCTTTTAAGCCCCGAGATTAAATAAGGGGTAGCTGATTTCTTACCTAAATAGGCCACAATTCCACACATATTTTTATAATTTTAAATTAATAATTTTATATAATAAAAATAGCACTATTTATAAAAATATGCTATAATTTATGAGCAAAAGAGTTCTAAGAAATAACTATATGTTGGTCTTAACTCTAATTGAAATCTTTCTGATTGTCATTTGGCTCGCAGCAATGTCAATCGGCTACACCCTGGGTGGATTTATTCATGTTTTTCTGGGTATCGCCATACTACTTATAGTCTCACAAATAATCGCTGGTAGAGGCTCTGATGATTAAAAAACGGCTTGATGGCCGTCTTTTTTTATTTATAAGTTCCTACGATATTATATCCTTCTAAGAAGCTGTCGGGGTGTTCACCGTGAAAGGCGGCGCTTAAATCTTGCCCTGCTTTATATCCATGATGATTGCCATTTTTAAAGACCGGCGACATATCATAAACAACACCATCAACAGCAACATAAGCTGGTTGACCGTTTAGTCCGGTATAAGGTTTAAGTGTTTCGGCTGTAAAAACAGTACCAGTATTAATGGTGACGGTGTTATTTTTTGAAACTGGTGGTTTTTTATAATCTGCCTCGTAAAAGAAATTTGCCCAGACAAAAAATGAAATTAATAAAATATAGAAAGAGGCTAATGCAATTTTGGAAAAAATATTCCAAATTTGATTTCTCTTCAACGCTAAGTGAACTGCCCAAGAGGTATGAATAATAAATGCCAGTAAACCAATACCACCGAGCCAACCTAAATGAAGTGCTCTAGAAAAATCGGCTGGAATTAAGCCTTTAGTCATTCCATAACCGGTAATGCCGTAAGTAATAATTACCACTAACAGTGTCCAAGCTGATAGGCGATCCAGTTTCATAAAAACCTTTAGCCAATTTATTCCTTTTTTAATTTCGTTTTCCATCTCCATATTTTTTTGAATTATTTTTTAGCAATTATAATCCAACGCCCTCTATCCGAAAGCAATTGTAAATTTAAATTTTTAAATTCGTTAAACATTTCACCAATCTCTTCTCTAGTAAAAGAACTATGGGGTAAGCCTTTTTCTGGACCAGTAAGCGGCACCCTGGTTCCAGGTTCAATTTCTTCATGATCAGACATGGTGGTCCAATGAGTACTGCCTTCGTTGTCTGGCAAAGTAATAAAACAAAATCCTCCAGGAATAAGAGCCCTATAAATTTGTTTAATAGCTCCAGCTACCTGTTTTTTCAAGCCATGATGAATGGCAGCGATAGAAATAATTAAATCATATTTTTCAGATGGTAAATCGTAATCATAAATATCACGACAAACCACTGAAGAATTATTACCTAAAACTTTGCTAGTCATATCAACTGCTAGCGGACTAGAATCAAGACCATCAGTTTTAAAGCCTAAATCTTTTAGAAACACTAAATATTTACCATTACCACAACCAATATCTAATACGTGTTTTAATTTAAAATCTTCACTTTGAATAAAGCCTAAAAATTCTGGGATTAAACCTTTTTTCAAGGTCGCATACTCTTCCCCACCATTTTGATAGTTTTGATAAATTTGATTCCAAATAGTCATAATTTTATAATTACCTATATTATAACTTAAAGAATAAGAAAAAACGAGCTTTAAACTCGTTTAATCAATTTATTTATTTTTCTTAAGTTGCTGCAAGTCAGAGGTGATCTTTAAAATATTATCCTGAATATCTTTTAGTAGTCTTCTGTCCTGTTCCTCCTCCGTCTCTTCCTGCTCATCTTCTTCATTCAATTCTTCAACATCTTCAGCGATGTCTTCCACGTCTTCTTGCAATTCATCGATGTCGCCTTGGATTTCGTCAATGTCTTTTTCCACTTCTTCCAAACTCTCAGTGTTACGATTAATGGACATTTGAATGAAGATTGCTAAATAAATTGCCTCCAGAGAAACAATGGTAGTCAACACCAACAAAATAGTATCCCAATTGTGAGTAACCATGCCAGCCACAAAACAAGAAATAAATAAAATGGTGTGAATTATAAGTGACGACAAAGAGCCAATCCACTCAATAAAAGTATTAATTTTATTATCTATTTTTTTCATTCTTTCTGGTGTCATGGTCATAATGGTAAGAGTTAATTTATCAACAGGAAGTGTAGCACAAAAATGATGATAAAAAAATAGAGGGTCCTTGTTAATCAAGTTCCCTCTTTCTTTGTTCTGTTACCAGGCGATTTCACGACTATCGCATTCATTGACGATGTCTCTAAGCGTGTCGCTTGGTAATTCAGTGATTTTGCTAAGGCTAGTTTGGAATTTATCCAATACGCTTTGCAAAAAATCACTGGCCGTCTTTTGCACCGAATCAATTACTTCCAGAAGTTCGTTACGAACTTCGCTATCACTTTTTACCATAAACCCTCCTTCTTTTTTAAGTGAAACAATAAAGTGACTATAATACTAATATAATTATAAATGATTGTCAATAAAAGAAAAGACCACCTGATTGTTAGGTGGCCTTTTATCCTTTACTTATTTTCTAAGTGTTTACAAATTTTGCTCAGATACTCTTGGGTTTTTTCCAAGCCCCAGGCGTGAATAAAGTTCTCGCCTCGGGTCACGCTTTCGTCTTCAAACAAAGAAGCAATACTGGAATCAGCCAGAGCTGACCAATCAATATTGATAACTCTCTTGCGCCAACCAATTTTGATTACCCCAAAATTGGTAGTAATTAAAAACCAAGGAGAACAGCGTTCACAGCCACAATATTCATTTGGAATCTCCTTTGTTCCAAGTAGTTTAAAACCGGCGGCTTCAAAAATATTGCGGTAATAGCTTTCGAATCTTTCAAACAAGAAAAAACGGTTACACTGATGATGAAAAAATCTTGACACCGAAAACAGAGCTTTGTCTCCAGCTTGAATAATATAATCATCGGTCAAACCTTCTTCCAGTCCAATGATTCCGTGCTCGTTAACAACCAAGCCTCTTTCCCAAATTTTTTGCGCATTAGGATATTTCAAGGTGAGGTCAATGTTCTTGTCGTTTTGGATTTTTAAACTATTGCCAGACAACCCGTAAATGCCACTATCATCTTGATAGCAAGCCTCTTTGAATTTCGACAATCTTTGACCAACAAAACCGGTTAAAGAAGTTTCTTCACAAACTGACCAGTTAATGACATCGTGACAGTTGTTAATACTCCAAGATACACCACAATAAGCACAGGTCAGTCTTGCCGGCGGGATTAAATCGATTCCCTCCAAGTTAACAGAGAAACCAACCAGAAATTCTTTGTCTTCAAAGTAAGAATAAAATTCCGGCGCTGTTAAAACGTTAGGAAATTCTGATTCAAAATCAGCCGGCCAAGTAATAATACCGCAGTTACCGCAGGTATCAAGTAGGTAACGACCAAGAACAGTGAATTCATTTAACTCCTCCTCTCTGTCATAAGCCGCATCGTGACGAGCGTTAATCAAATTATTGAAAGCAGCTAAATTAGTAAGACCAAGGGCAACACCTTCTTTGGTGTCATACCAAGGGCGACCGGACTCGTCATGAGACCTCGGGTCTCTATCCATTGAGAATTTAAGCATGGTATTTAGTTTTAAATGTTCGTAAATGTTTGAATAAAATTACCACAGAGAGTTTATTTTGTCAAAAGAAAAAGCCTCGAAATCATTACGACTCCGAGGCTTTCTGGCGGTGAACTCCTATAAACAAACAAAAACAGAAAACGTTGTGTTGTTTAAAGTTTATGTTAATATGGTGCTTTTGTCAATTTATATAAATAAAAAACCGCCCTTATTGCAAAAGCAGTAGATGCGGTATTTTTTATCTGCAAAACTTATATCAATCAAAAGAAATTATTTGTATTCCCTTTTCTTTTAAATCTTCTTCACTCCACCACAAATCTTGTAATTTAAATTTTCTTAAATAAGTAACCTGCTTTTCTAAAACTCTACCAGTAGCTTGTCTGGTTTCTGGGTCAGCTGAGGTCCACTCTTCTAAAATTAAAGTATCACCGGGCTCAATATCAAAATCATTAAGCCGCAATTCATATTTTTTCTTACCATCTAAAATATCTTGAAAATACTCGGGAAGAACTTTTTTAGTAATTATTTTTGACATATACCTTTTCTGATAAAATTTATTTTTAAACTTTTATAAATCATAAACATCCCAATAAGAAAAGCTAGACATCCAATAATTTGCCACTGCATAGAATATCCAGTGATAACCTGACAATCAGCAAAACATAAGATGGGTTTTATATGAACAAGATTAGAGCCTTGCAAAAACCATAATAGACCAAGAAGTGAAATTATGCTCCCAAAAATTGCAACCGTGATTTTCTTTTTGTTCATAAACATTAATATTATTTTCTAAAAATCTTTCTCACAATAATTGGACTAAAAAATACTGTTAATAGAACCAGTGGCCAAATCTTCCCTTCCCAAACTTTATAATCAGCTAACATATAAGACCATAAGCGACCACCGGCTAAACCTAAACCAAATTCAAAAACTAAAGTAAGTAATAACCAAATAAAACCAATTAAAAATAGTTGCTTAGTTTTTAAATTAAAAACATCTTTTTTTAAAGATATAAAAGCGTAAGCTAAAAACACCAGTGACAGAATTAAACAACCAATTTGACCAGCAGCCAATGGCCCTATTATTTCTTTATACCAAGACTCGCGAAGCAAACCATTGATTATGGGGATTGGCAAAAATAGAAGCCAAGTGATAAAAATTTTGATTAGTAATTTTTTATTCATACTAATTATAGTATATCTTTTATATTTAAAAGAGGCGAGTTTTTGGTAATAAAAAAACCTCTGATATTACTACCAGAGGTTCTTGTTTTACTTTTCGCCAGCTTCTTTTTTTTCGCCAGTTTTTTTGTTCATGAAAGATTCCAAAATGGCCTTACCTTGGTCGGTGTTCGCCAATGATTCCAACATCGCACCGATACTGAGGCCGCCTTTGCTACTGAAAATATCCAAAACGGATTTCAGCCCACTACCAGCGTCACCTGAATTGGCAATCAGTTTAACATCGGCACTCTGCAAAGCTTTTGCCTGTTCTGTACCAACAGAAACATAAGCCTTAAGGCTCTCCATGACTGCCAAATACTGCTGATAACCTTCATTTTCACCGATTTCTTTGGCCAACTGAATGTTGGCCTCAATGAGAGCAAGTTGCATCAGCTTTTCAGCTTCAGCGTTGGCTTGACCATTGACCTTGATGCCTTCGGCTTCATTTTTCTTGGCTTGTAGGTTACCTTCGGATTCCAAAATAGCCACTTCTTTCTTTTGGCCGGCTAAAATGATTTGCTCTTCTTTATCGATTTCGGCTTTTTTGACGATTTCGACTTTTTTGACTTCCATGTCATTGGTTTGTGTGGTCTTCTTTTCAACCAAAACTTGCTGTTGCGATTTCTCTTTGGCAATACCAACTTGTTTTTCAGTTTCAGCAGTTTTTTGTCCAACCTCCAAATCAGCCTCCTGTTGTTTAACAGCAATTATTTTTTTGGATTCAATTTCAGCTGACTCCGCGGTCTGATTGTTTTTGGCAACTTCCACACGACTTTCCATTTCAATGAAAGAAATCTTCTTCGCCATGATGTTTTCAATCACATTAGAACCTTGGGCATCACGGATATCCATGAGTTCCATAGATTTTACTGATTCAACACCCCATTCAGCTAATTGTGCTGAAACCTCTTCAGTAAATTCGTCACCGAATTTAGAACGCTCAGTCATAATAGCTTCAATAAAATCAGACGCCAAAACTTTACGGACAGCACCCTGAACGATTTGAATTAATTGAGCATTCAAACCATCGGTATTTACCACTCGTTGAGCAGCCTTGGTCGTGTCACTAATTCTGAAAAAGGAGGTGACATCGATCCTGAAAGGAACTTTATCTTTGTCATAAGCTTCATAGTCTTTCAATGAAAGATTGAAGTTAGACACCGGCAGTTTGATTACCGAAACACCAAGCCGTGGCACCCAAGAAGGCCATTGATAATAAACATTTCCAGCTTCTTTTCCGGTTCCATAAGAAATGGTTTTTTTACCGGACTGAACGATATGGACCATGTTCGTTGGTACCACTTTTCGCAGAGTTACCGAAATAAAAAAAATAATAAACAAAACGGCGCCAGCGCCAAGAGCAATAAAAAACCAAGGGATTTCCATAAACATGAGTATTAAATTGTTAAGAAAACTAAATAATTTGCTTTTGCAAGATTAAACTATTTTATTATTTTTGTCAATAGAAACAAAAAACCCCGGAATCATTACGACCCAGGGGTTTCTTTTTAGTTTTTGTAGAACTCGGCCAGTTTTTTGATGGCCAGTCTTCTGACTTCAGATTTTGGTGGCGTTTCGATATAAGCCTCTTTAAGAGACTCAAAATCTCCGGCCGCGTTTACTTCTGCAAGTGACAGCTTATTCCATAGACATGACGCTAAGTCACGAGCTTCAGAATCCGGATGAGAACTATCGTGGGCCAACCTTGCCTGACGAGCTGTTTTAGCATTTTCAACCTCGATAAGAGACAACTCATTCCATCTTTCGATGATAGACTGTTCCTCATCGGACCCTGCTTTAGACTCGGCATACATTGCCCGTATTTGAGAAATAGTGCTTACCGAACATACGTTGTTCGTTTTAGCCCCTATTCCTAAAATTTTTCTTAACTCTGTTTTGGAGATGCTGAGTTCGCTTGACATCCTAACGATGTCGATTGTTTCTTTTTCCATTAGTGTAGTATTTTTTAAGGTGCGGATTTAACTGATAGTATTTTGACACTTTAACTGTAACTTGTCAACGGTCTTTAAAATAAAAAGACCACCAAGTCTTAGAAAGAGTACTAGTTAACTCTTAATAAAACTTGGTGGTGTGTTAGCTTCTTTTTGGAATCCGATTAGCGCCCGCTCCCTAAACTAACAACTTATCGTGCATGTTCTTCAATCAATTCTGACAGACGCGAAGTGATGTAATCTTTTTTGAAAACACCAGCCACGTTAGGCCCCCAAGCTCTTCCAGGGTAGTTATTTTCACCATAACTATACTGCTCAACGGAATTGGTCCAAATGATAATCTTGGTCTTCAAATCTTTCATAAAGTCCCGATAAAGGAACCAGCCGGTTTGTCGCATCGAGAATGTTTCTGTATAGGTATAAAGCGGATAATGACTGATGTATGGATCCATCACGATAATGTCATAATATTCCAGGCGACCCTGAGGCTGATGACGTAAGGCACGGTTTTGCAAGATATCAATCGAATCAGCAAATTCTAGCTCGTATTTTCCAGCCAGAATATTACGATATAGAGGGTTCAGATGATGATCCCTCTCGATAATTAAAACCTTTTTCATTGATTGGTATTTTGATTGTTAATATTACTACTTAGAACAAGGATAGTATTAATTTTGGCACTCTGTCAACCACAACTATGTAAATAAAAAACGGGTATTGGCTTTTGCCTCACCGTTTTATTAACCGTAAATGGTCTTATCGAGTTGCACCATTTATGTTGTTCCATTGTGGCCAATGATTATTAGACATCATACCACCCACACAGCGATACCATCCAGCATAACCATTCTTGTCATACTCGAACTCATAATTTCCAATTCTTTGCCAACCCATAGCTGTTTAGGCTAGAAAAACTTCGGCCGTTTCTTGGTCAATAACTACCACGGCCAATTCAGTCATGGCTTTGAGCTTTGCAAAAGCATCATCATCGATGAACGACAGAGCAGCTTCAATTCCACCGCGCTTAGCCAGACCACGAGCCACGGGCATTTCTCCGCGGTCACGAATTTCCTGCCAATTGTAATTCGGCATGATAGCGTCAGCAACCAGACTGCCATAGGGATCATCAACGTTGATGACAACAATGACGGTGTCAGTCGCCGAACAATCCAATTCGACGGCGCGATTTTTGAAATGGTCAATTCGGTCAAGATTGAGATCGAGCAAATTGCGACAATTGTTTTTGGCTACTGCTTTAGCCAAAGCCAAAGCGGCTGGGTCGTCTAAAACAACCTGTCCATTTACTTCACGGACGACAGATTCGGGATAACCAGTGTTCATTTTTTATGTGTTTAAAGGATTAAAGGTACGATTTGGTGATGATAAGATAATAGCATATTAGGTTATTTTTGTCAATAATGAACCAGCAACAAAAAAACCCAACTTTACGAAGTTAGGTTTTTTATAAATTAAGTTTAGACAAATTAAAACTTCTGTAACCAATAACACAAAACCAGTTATTACCAGCAAATATAGACATCCTCTTTTATAATTCCTGATATATATTCATTAACATCATAAATACTGCCAATGCGATCTATTAACCCATTATTTAGTGCCATTTGACCGGGCATAGATGAGCCATCAGCCAATCCTTTTACTTTATCTAACTCTAATTTACGACCAGCGGCAACTGATTTGATAAAAACATCATAAGTCACCATCATGTCTCTAATCATTAGAGACCTCTCCTCTTTAGTCACCATCTTATCTGGGTCACCATAGTCTTTAAATTTGCCAATACTTAAAGAATTATAAGTTAATCCTTCTTTTTCATTTTTTTTGGTCTTATCTAAATAAGACATAGTAACACCTATTGAGCCAATATCAGACATCTCTGAAGCAAAAATCATATCAGCGTTAACAATCGACCAATAGGCAGCTGAAGTGGCCGCTGAGCGAACTGAAGCAATAACTGGTTTTTTTGAATTCAAAACTGCTTGATTAATTTCTTCACCAGCAACTGCTGAGCCACCATATGAATCAACTTCTAAAATAATTGCCTTAATACTATCATCATTATTAGCCTGATTAATTAAATAAGTTACCCCCTCTGATGATGTTTTATCAACTGTAATATTACCATCCTCGTCCATACCAGCTTCACGCATAGCAGCTGCTATATCTTCTCTCTTAGCACCATCAAGTACAGGAGTAGCAAAATGTACACCAAGTTTTTTACCAGCCATACCTAAGTGTAACTCAAGTATCTAAGTCGCCATGAAGCTCTACGCCCTGAACATTGCATTTTTTCTCATTACTAGCAACATCCTCCTCTTCTACTTTGACTTCCGAATTCTGAAGATATTCTCCAAATTGATATTTATACTCATCTCGAATAATAACTAAAGCAGCTAAAAAAATAATTAAAAAAGCAAGGCATTTAAATATTTTTTTAAATTGAGGTCGTCTCCAATTTTTTGGATTTAGTTTTTTATAATTAATTTCTGCTTTACAGATTTTGATTTGAGATATTTTTTTAAAGATGTTTAGCATATAATTGATTATTTTATAGTACTTTTTATTTTTTTATATAAAAATATTAAATCTCCAAGAATAAAAATAAAATCTTTTTTAAAAGCAAAATAATATGATGATAAACAGAAAAATATATCCGTCGTTACGCCAGTATATTCATGTTTTGCAATAGCACTTCCAGTTATTATTGATAAGTAAATTATAACAATAAATACTAAAAATCTAATGTTTTTTTCATAATTATCTAAATAATTTATTTTTTTAATAGATAAAAAACTACCAATTGAAAAAAGATTTGAGATTATGTTGAATTTTTTAGCTATTTCTCTAGAAGCCAACACAAAAATATAACCACCAAAAGCTCCGAACAACACCTCTTGGATACTAAATAGATTTTTAATACTATAGTAGTTTTTTATAATCTCCGTTTCTGTAGGAATTAACTCTGGATATAAAATGATAATTAATAAAGTTAAAATAGATCTAACTATGACTGATAAAAATAAAGAAAATAGTAAAACAAAAGTCCAAAAAAATATAAATTTAATAATATTTTTTTTCATAATTTTTAATTTTAATTAATAAATTACTAATTTTATTTATTTCTTCTAAACTTAACCTAGCATCATATTCTTTTATATATTTACAAACCTCATCACCATCTAAAATACAAACTTTATTATTTAAAAGACATTCTATTTTACCATCATCTTTTAGTGGTCTAGCGACTAATCCTTGTGCCCAAATTTTAATATTTAAATTATTTTTAATTATCTTATTTATCCAGGCAGCGTTTCTAGAAACTTGTCTTATAGCTTTATACCCAAAATCACTCATTTGTCTGCTGCCATTTTTGTAATAAAAAATAGGATTACTAATATTACTCTTAGTTTCAACTATAAATAAACCTGTTGGGCCAATAACCACATGATCAATATTCTCTTTATTTTTACCCTTAGAAATATCGTTAATTAACTTAAAATGATCGCCAAGAGTGGTTAATTTAGCTACTGTTAAGTCTTCAGCGATACTTCCAATACCATAACTATATTCGTTTTTTAATATTTTTTTTCCGAAAAAATTTCCAACCGTATATAATAAACCTAAAACAACTAAAAATATTGCAATAAAATAATAGTTGTGGCCAGAAAATAAAGACCAGATAGCAAAGAAACAACTTATAATAATTAAAACTATAAAAACATATAAAGGCGCCGCATAAAGATTATATCTCCTGTTATATTCCTTCTCTACCTGAGTAGGACCAGAGCCGTATTTAAATAGTTCTTTGAGCATTTGTTTCTTTTTTATAAAGAAATTCTTTTTTTAAAATTAATTCTGTTAAATTAATAATATCACCATAACACGACTTCAATAACTCCCTTTCAACAAAATTATTATGTTCTTTTATTTTTAAATAGATATCTCGCCTCATATATTTTAATAAGATTAATAGATCTTATTATACAATATGGGGTATTAAAATATCATAAAAATTTTATGAAATTTTATTTATTAAAAGATGATAAATATATAACTAATAATATTAGACCAACAATAGACAAAATAATTTTTCCGATAAACTTTGCAGCACCATTTACAACATGACCGCCAACCATTTTCCAAAATTTTTTAGAAAAAAGAAGATAAAAAACAAATATCAAAGCTGCCAATATAATAATTGTTCCTAAAATATTTTCCATACTATTCTAAATTAGAACCACTCCAGTCTCTGCACAAAACTTCAGCCTGTTCTAAAACTAATTTTGTGGCTTGTTCTTGTTTGTCTGGTGGATATTTATATTTATTAAGCAATTTCTTGATTAAAACTCTAAGTTTAGCCTGCACCATTTCTTTCATGGTCCAATCAATAGAAGTATTTTTTCGTAACATTATTACTAACTCTTGAGCAATCTTTTTTAAAGTTTCATCACCTAGTTCCATAACAGCACTTTCATTGTCACATAGCGCATCGTAAAAAGCGACTTCGTCTTCTCTTAAATTTAAGTTAGTACCACGATCTTTTTCAGCTTTAATCTTTTTAGCAAGTTCCACTAATTCATTAATGACTTGAGCGGCCTCGATAGTTTGATTTTGATAACGACGAATAGTATCTTCTAACATTTTAGAAAAAGCTCTCGATTTAACTAAAAACTTTCGTTCCATTATTCTTACTTCATCATTTAATAACTTCTTCAATAGTTCCAAAGCAACATTTTTGTGTTCTAAATGACGAACTTCATCTAAAAATTCGTCTGATAAAACTGAAATATTTGGAGTTTTTAAGCCAGCAGCATCAAAAATGTTAATTACTTTATCAGAAGTAACAGCACTGGCAACTAATTGTTTAATCGCCTGATCATAATCTTCATCAGTTGGACCACCGCCGCTACCGTTAGACTCGAACTTAACAATTACTGCTCTGACTAGTTGGAAGAAAGCTAATTCATCTCTGATCTCTAAAGCCTCGGTACTTGGCACGGCTAAAGAAAAAGCTTGAGATAATTCCGTTACCAATTTTAAGTATCTTTCTTTGCCTTTATCTAAGCTAATAATAAAATCCATGGCTCCGGAAATAAAATTAGTTTTTTCGGTTGGCATTGCCGAAAAGTATTTAGTATAGTCAAAACCATAATATAAATTCTTTACTAATTCATACTTTTCTCGCATTAAAGCGATAGCTTCTTCTTGAGGGATGGTTGGCGCCTCTTTATTGTTATCAGAATAATAAGATAAGGCTTGTTTTAGAGCTGGAGCGATGCCTAAATAATCTACAATTAGACCACCCTGTTTATCTTTATAAACACGATTAACACGAGCAATGGCCTGCATTAAACCATGACCTTGCATTGGTTTATCAATATACATCGTGTGCATTGATGGAGCATCAAAACCAGTTAGCCACATATCACGAACAATAACTAATTTAAGTTCATCTTTAGGGTCTTTCATACGACGAGCGAGCAATTCTCGTTCTTCTTTGTTATGAATGTGAGGTTGAAAGTTAGCTGGATCACTAGCCGATCCGGTCATTACGACTTTAATAAAACCTTTATTAATATCTGAACTAGCCCATTCTGGTTTTAACTTAATAATCTCATCATATAATTCCACAGCAATACGACGACTCATAGAAACATACATTCCTTTGCCGTCTACCGCCTCTAAACGATCGGTAAAATGATTAACAACATCTTGAGCGATTAAAGCAACTCTCTTTTCAGAACCAATCATCGCTTCCAGTTTTGCCCATTTACTTTTTAACTTCTCCTGACGAGCTACCTCTTCGCCTTCAGTTAATTCTTCAAATTCGGCGTCAATTTGTGGCGTCATTTCTTTAAGCAAATCTATTTTAGCGAGTCGCGCTTCATAATAAATCGGTACAGTAGCCTTATCTTCAACAGCTCGAGAGATATCATAAATATCTACATATTCACCAAAAACAGCTCGAGTGTTTTTATCACTTAATTCAATCGGAGTGCCAGTGAAACCAATAAATGAGGCATTAGGTAAGGCGTCGTGCATATGACGAGCAAAACCATCCATAAAGTCATATTGACTGCGATGAGCTTCGTCGGCAATTACAATAATATTAGAGCGATCAGAAAGCAAAGGATGCTTTTCGCCACGTTCTTCTGGCATAAACTTCTGAATGGTGGTAAATACCACGCCACCAGAGGCGACGCTTAATAACTTTTTTAAATCACCACGACTTTGAGCTTGAACTGGAGTTTGTCTAATAATTCCCTGCGAAGCTGCAAAGACACCAAAAAGCTGGTCATCTAAATCATTGCGATCAGTTAAAATAACAAGTGTTGGATTATTTAAAGCTTGAATAATTTTACCAGCATAAAAAACCATGGTTAATGATTTTCCGGAGCCTTGAGTATGCCAAACCACGCCACCACGACGGTCACCACCAGCACCAGAAACTTCTATAATTTTAGCCACCGCTTTATTAGTCGCGTAATATTGATGATAGGCTGCTAAAATCTTAAAAGTATTTTTACCATCACTCTGAAAAACAATAAAACTCTTAATGATATCTAATAAAATATTTTTAGCAAAAACATTACGAAGTAATACTTCCATTTCTGATTGAGAAGTTTTATCATCTTCATTCTTCCATTTCATAAAACGCTCAAAATCAGCCGTTACAGAGCCCAAACGAACATTAACACCGTCACCAATAATACATAATTCATTATAAGCAAACAAAGATGGGATATCTGATTTATAAGTTTGCAACTGATTAAAAGCTCCTTGAACGGTAGCGTTTTCTTTGCCAGGATTTTTTAATTCAAAAATAACAAAAGGTAGACCATTAACAAAAATAATCACATCCGGACGACGGTTATGATTATTTTCAATAATAGTAAATTGATTAACGGCAAAGAAATTATTATTTTCCATATTCTCTAAATCAATTAATTTTACTTTATCATGTCTAGTTAAACCAGCTTTATCTTGATAAGTAATATCAACACCATCAACTAATATATTATGAAAAGATTCATTAATACTAATTAAACCTGGTTTAGACCAAGGCAAGCTAATTATTTTATCAACTGCTTCTTTTTGAGCACTAACTGGAATCAAATGATTAATACGAGAAATAGCCGATTCTAAACGACCACGAAGCACAACGTCGGAATAATTTTTAGCTTCTCTCTCTGGGCTCGTGCTATCAAAAGCTAAATCTGGACCAAAGCCGATTTCGTAACCAAGTTCGTTTAGCCAATCTAAGGTTGCTTGTTCAAGTGTTGATTCGTTGTATTTATTATTCATCATACTGTTTTTGATAATTGATCAATGGTTGCTTGTAATACCTGCCAACAAATTTTAGCAGTGTGTTCGTCGGGATTAAAATTAGACGACATTTGTTGATATGGGTGAATATAATTTCTAAAATCTCTTAAAGCGTGACTAAATTTTTTTACATCTTCACCAATTAAATTTAAATCACGAGCAACATTTATAAAATCATTCAAACTCCAATCATAAAATTGTTTTACTTTACCAATTTTATCTTTTGGGGCAGAAACTGATTTATTAAAATCAGTAGCTTTATTACTTGCCACTCCAAGTAAAATACCTTCCAATACACTGCCACACAAAAAAATTACAGAAAGAGAAACTTTAGCATTTAAGCACTTATTAATTTCACCCAATCTCTGTTTTAATATAGATGAAATAACATTGGTTAAACCTAATTTATCAACATCTATATCTTTAAATTCTTTATCTAAAAAATCGTCTTCCTTTACTTCGGTTATACTATTTTTTATACCATTTAATTTATTAGATATTTCTTTTCCTTTATTTATTAAATCGATCGAAAAATCTTTTTTCTCAAGACGATCTAATAAAATCTGATTTTCAATATACTCAATAATTTTAACAATAGATTTACCAACCAAATGATCATCTGCTTCTTGCCAAAAACCTCTAACTCTATTTGCCTTTGACCCGCTGCCATAATTAAATTTTTCATCATAAATATTTATTCCAACATCATCAAAGAAAAATTCACCTATTGTGCGGTCTGAAAAGTTCAAAACATATCCACCACCCATTTGAAATAATTTTTCTAATACTTGTTTTTCATTTGTAGTTAAACTAGACATAAAAAAAATTATTCAGAAATTAAATTTTTCAAACCATTCTCTGCCCTCTCAATTAAATCATCGTAAGTTAAAACTTCTACCCAATGAAAATATGACAATAATCTTCTCATATTCTTAGGTTCAGCCGATATTGTCTGAGTAGTACAATTAATCATCTCTTTATCCCTTCTCCCAATTAAGAGGATTCCTTTTGGTTTATAATATTTGCAATATTTATCAATTAAAACTTCAGAGCCATCGTTATCGTGTCTATCTTGAGTATATTCACTATAATAATACTCTAGATAACCAG
>CAZHYP010000002.1:0-33654 GCA_964536885.1 uncultured Gammaproteobacteria bacterium
AATTAAAGTTCTATAGATGATATAGGGCTTTAATTGTATTTATGAAAAATTATATTGATCTTTATTCAAGAAAATTGGTGGTGGCGATGATTAGATTTTATCAAAAAACCTTTTCTTTTGATCATGGGCCACTAAAAAATTTCTATCCCCACGGCTTTTGCAAGTTTTACCCCAGTTGTTCACAGTATGGAATAGAAGCGGTGGAAAAGTATGGTATAATTAGGGGAGGACTAAAAGCCGTTTGGCGCATCATGCGTTGTAACCCATGGAGCAAAGGCGGAAACGATCCTCTTATTTAATATATTTATTTATCTTTTATTATGTCTTATCTTTATCAAGTTATTTGTTATCAGCCAGTTTTAAACATCCTTGTTTTTATCTATAGTCATGTTTTTGATTTAGGTGTAGCTATTATTTTGCTTACCGTGGTAATTAAATTAGCTCTGTGGCCATTATCCCAAAAGGCAATTAAGTCTCAAGCTGAGCTTCAGGAAATTCAACCAAAAATTGATGAGCTTAAGAAAAAATATGCTGACAACAAAACTGCTTTAGGACAGGCCACAATGGATTTGTATAAAGAACATAAAATAAACCCATTATCATCCTGTCTTCCCTTGTTAATACAGCTTCCTTTTTTCTTTGCGGTGTTTACAGTTTTAAAAACAGGACTACACCAAGACTTAGGGCTTGTTTATTCTTTCTTAACCAAACCAGAAACCTTTAACACACTATCGTTTGGTTTTATGGATCTTAGTAAGCCCGTTATTTATCTAGCGGTTCTAGCTGGTCTCGCTCAATTTATCCAAAGCAAAATGATGTTAGCAAAGCAAAAAAAGGCTAATATTAATCAAAAAACTGTAGAAAAAGGATCGGTTGAAGAAAGTATGTCAAACATCATGAATAAACAAATGACCTATATTCTTCCTATTATGACAATTGTTATTGGTGCCTCACTTCCTGGTGGACTAACATTATATTGGTTTGTGTTCACTGTTATAACAGTGCTGCAGCAATTTATTGTTTTAAAAACTGCTAGCAATAAAATACCAACTGGACCTATCGAAGGAGAAATAATAAAGTAAGATACAAAAAAACAGAGCTTTAAAAAACTCTGTTTTTTATATGGTTTTGTTTATTCAAAACTTCTGTCTTTACCGACCACAACATTTAACTTGCCGGCAATAACACTAATATCGGCTGGGGTTTTCAGTTCAATAATATCATCTAATATTAAGGGGTGGTTTTGATTGCTCACTCTTAGTTTATCAACTGATAAAAAACTTAAATCTTTTCCTTTACTTTTAATATAGATATCCAACTTACCATCAATTGGATTTACTTTAATGTTTTTATCATCATTGGCAGAGCTTTTAAGATTGAAAATGTTTATTGTACCTTTTTCTTGAGGTTCTAAAACATATTCTCCATTGATATCTATAACAGACCCCTGACTTTCAATGGTTGCTTTATTCAAAAAATAATAATTGTTTACAAAGCCAATATCAATTTTTTTAACGCGACGAGCTAGTAGTATATTGCAAGCCTCTTCTTCTTTTTTAATTCCCAGTGAGTCAGCAATGGAGTTGTCTTCGCCTATTGGTATAATCGAAAAAAGAATGTTTTTTTGGAAAAAACCGTATAATTCATTATCAATTACCGATCCAATAATTTTATTAACGGTTTGATTATTGCCAACAGCCACAATGGTTTTAGCACCATTTTTAATTTCATTTTGAATAACGTCGCGAATATTTTTGATAGCGCCTAGTCTGATTATCTTTCCGTTTAATCCTAAATCGGTTAAACGAATTTCCACCCGATTCAAAACCCGGCTATACTTGCTTTTGTTCAAGTAGTCATCATATATATAAATATTCATACATTTAAGCTAGTATATTTATATATTTATTCAGCTTCTTCTTCAATTTCTTCTGTTTCTGAGGCTGTTTTTGATTTAGTTTGTTTTCCGTTGTTAGCTACGTAAATAATTTGACCATTAATTACAGCCCCTTTTTCAATAGAAATTTCTGAATAATTAACGTCACCAACAATCTTAGCTGTTGGACCAAGGGCTAAATATTGGCGAACCTTAAGAGAGCCCCTTACTTCACCGTTGATAATAGCGTCGCTTGCCTCAATGTTGGCAACGACCTTGGCTTTATCGCCGATAAAAAGATTAGCATCAGTTTTAATGCTTCCCTCGAGTTGTCCCTCAACTACAATGTTTCCTTCGCCGTAAAAGTTTCCTTTTACTTTGATAGAGGCACCAATAATAGTTTCGGCATCTTTAAATTTTTCTGGTTTGTTGTCTTTATTAAACATAGTTTTAAGAATCCAGGCGAATTAACCCCAAGGATTATAAAATAAGAGTAAATCTATAGACTAATTGTATGGTATCGCTTGGAGTTTGTCAAAGATTTGACTTAAAATCATAAAAAAAATATAGTTAAGAAGTGTCTTGTCCTTGTAGTTTAATGGATAAAACGAGAATCTCCTAAGTTCTAAATCCAGGTTCGATTCCTGGCAAGGACACAATAATAAAAATATTGACTATTGAACTAGATGTCGCTATTATAATAAACAGCAAATATTTATGGGCCATTAGCTCAGTTGGCTAGAGTACTTCCATGGCATGGAAGGGGTCAAGGGTTCGAGTCCCTTATGGTCCACAGTTAAAGAAGCTTTTTGAGCTTCTTTTTTTGTTTGTCGAGATTATCGTGGACAAAATAGGTTTTGTTCCTCAAGGAACAATTAGCTTTTATGAAAAATATTAACCCTTAATGTTCCTCAAGGAACACAGCCCTTAAATACAAAAATGTTCCTTAAGGAACATAATTAAACGGGTTGCCAAGATACTCAAAAACCCCTATAATATATAGTATAAACTAATTTAAAGTATATATTTATGATTTACGACACAATCATTATTGGATCTGGACCAGCTGGCATGACAGCTGCCATTTTTGCCACTCGTCGAGAGATGAAAACCTTGGTTATTGGTAGAGAACTTGGTGGACAGGTCGTTTGGGCGGGGGAAATCGAAAACTACCCTGGTTTTAAAAGTATTCAAAATTACGACTTAATTGAGAAGATGAGGGACCAAACAGTTTCCTGTGGTGCTGAAATCAAAAGCGCCGAGGTAAATAAGATTGAAAAAGTTGATGATATGACCTTTAAGGTTATGACCAACAAGGAAGAGTTTTTAACAAAAACAATCATTTTAGCTATGGGGCTCTCCCCAAGACGTTTAGCCGTTCCGGGAGAGATTGAGTTTGCTGGTAAAGGGATTTCTTATTGCGCTAATTGTGACGGGCCATTATATAGAGGTAAAAGCGTTGCTGTAATTGGTGGTGGAAACGCCGCTTTTGACGCTGCTGAGGTTTTATCTAAGATTGCTAGTCAAGTTTACTTAATCCACCGCAACAAAGAATTCAAAGCCTTTGACTCATTAGTGTCTGACGTTGAGCAAAGAGAAAATATCACCATTCTAAGTGACACTAAAATTAAGGAAATTACTGGAAATGGTAAGGTTGAAAAGATAATTTATACTAATATTAGCGAAGAAGAGCAAGAAATTGCTGTTGATGGTGTTTTTATCGAAATCGGAAGAATTGCCAGCACTGATTTGGTGGCTGATTTTGTAGATCGTGATGAAAAAATGCAACTGGTAGTTAATACTAGAATGGAAACAAAAACTCCTGGTATTTTTGCAGTAGGTGACGTCGCAAATATTAGTGAGTTCAAACAAATAACAGTGGCTATTGGACAAGCAACCATTGGCGCTTTAGCGGCCTATAAATATTTACAAGAAAAAGAAAGCATCAAACCAGCAACTAAACTTTATTAATTCATAAAATAGAAAAATTATGATATAATGTAACTAAGAAATTAATTTTATTTTATGAATATTGCCAAAATAAATTTAGTAGCTGCTGATATGGGCTACGGACATCAACGAGCCGCCTATCCTTTAATGGATATTGCTCTTGATAATAAGATAATATCTATTAATAGTTACGAAGACATTCCTCTTTGGGAAAAAAAATATTGGGAGAACAGTTTAAAGTCTTACGAAAAAATTTCTCGACTAAAAAAAATTCCTGTTTTGGGAAAAATAGTTTTTGAGATCATGGATGCTTTTCAAAAGATTGCTCCTTTCTATCCCGCTCGTGATTTATCAGAACCCACTATTCAAGAAAAATTTTTTTATCGAATTGTTAAAAAGGGTTTGGGCAAAGATTTGATTGAAAAATTAAACAACACTAAACTGCCGTTTTTAACGACCTTTTTCGTAGCAGCTTATTTCGCCGAAGCTCAAAATTATCAAGGCGATATTTATTGTGTTATCTGCGATACTGATGCTTCTCGTGCTTGGGCTAATTTAGATTCAGATGATACTAGAGTTATTTATCTACTACCCAGTGAAAAAGTGCGCGAGCGTTTTATGATGTATGGCGTTCCTGAAAAGAATTTAATTGTTACTGGTTTTCCTTTACCGAAAGAAAATATTGGTGAGGATAAAGAAATTTTAAAATCAGATTTAGCAATTCGGTTGCGACTCCTTGATTCTAAGGGGGCTTACTTTGAAAAATATTCATCTCTTATAAAAAATTATTTGCCGGAAAAAGCTGTTACCAGACCGCTTACTATTACTTATGCTGTTGGTGGAGCGGGCGCACAGAAAGAAATTGGTCTGATAATTTTACGAAACTTGAAAGATAAAATTTTAGCTGGTAACTTAGCTGTTAATTTAGTTGCTGGCAATCGTCCCGAAATCAAAGAATATTTTGAGGAAGGAATTTATAATTTAGGACTCGATACTAACACCAATGTTAAAATAATTTTTGATGCTGATAAGGTTAACTATTTTAGAAAGTTTAATCAGGCTTTGCGTAGTACTGATATTTTGTGGACCAAACCATCGGAACTATCTTTTTATTGTGCTTTAGGACTGCCTATTATAATGTCGCAACCGGTGGGCTCTCAGGAAGATTTTAATCACGAATGGCTTATTAATTTAGGCGCTGGCATTGACTCTTATGATCCAGAACATGTTGAAGAGTGGTTGCCAGATTTGTTAGAGTCAGGAAGATTAGCTCGCGCCGCTATGGACGGATTTCTAAATGCCGAGGCAATGGGCACATATAATATTGAAAAAATTTTTAACAAATAAACTATGTCTTGGTTCCTGGTCGCTATTTTGGCTTATTTTTTGTTAGCAGTTGTTAACTTAACTGATAAGTTTTTAATTGATAATGTTGTTCGCAGCAGCAAAACTTATGCTTTTTTAGTTTGCTCTTTAGGCGCTTTGGTTTTCTTAATTTCACCTTGGTTTTTGCATTACCCGGGAGTTTTTTTACTGGGCGCCAACTTAATTACGGGGGCTATTTTCGCAGGGGCTATTTTCTTTTTGTATGAGGCTTTGCGACGTGGAGAAGCGGCGAGAACAATTATTTTAATTGGCGGGCTTATCCCGGTTTTTTCCATCTTTATTAGTTGGATATTTTTAGGAGACACTTTTAATTTTGTTCAGATACTTGGTTTAATATTTCTCTTAATTGGAATATTTTTAGTGGCCTTTTTACCCGGTCGTCATTCTTTCTGGGAAAAACTCTGGCTTAGTTTAAGAAAAGAATATTACAAAAAAAGATCAATTCGTTTAATCTTATTAGCCTCTTTTTTTTATGCCGTATTTTTTACGGCCACTAAATATGTTTATGCGTCCCAAGAATTCTGGAGTGCGTTTATCTGGGTAAGACTAGGGGCAATGATTACGGTTTTGTTTTTTCTGTTTAATAAAAAAAGCCGCCAAGAAATATTCGAAAATCTTAAAGGTAACAAAAAATCAAAACATAAAAATAAAAATATCTTTTTGTTTTTATTTAATCAGGGGCTGGGATCTTTAAGCTTCATTCTGCAAAACTATGCCATCTTTTTAGGACCAGTGGCGATTATCACTGCTCTTCAGGGGGTTCAATATGCCATCATGATGTTCTTTTCTTTTTTTCTGGGAATGTTCTTTAAAGAATATAAAGAAAGATTTTCTTGGCGAACTCTTATTCAAAAAATTATTGTTTTAATTTTTATCAGTTTCGGTTTATATTTTATTTCTCTTTATGTTTAAATATAAAAATAAAAAAAATAGACTTTGGCTTATTACTCTGGCGGTATTTATCGCCCTACTTATTTATTTTGTTTTAGCTTTAAAGGTTTTTAACAATTATCCTGCAAAAATAGACTTAAAACACCGACCGGGAGAATTTGGCGTCACCTTTTCAAAAAAATATTGCGAAGAGCTGGCGTTAAATTGGAAAGAAACATATTTAGCAATTCTTGATGATTTGAAAGTGCGCTATTTAAGGTTGCCTGCTTATTGGGATGAAGTTGAAAAAGAAGAGGGCGTTTATGATTTTTCCGATTTTGATTATATGGTTAACGAGGCCAGCGCTAGGGATGCTAAAATAATTATTACTTTAGGAAGAAGACAGCCAAGGTGGCCAGAGTGTCATAGTCCGGCTTGGGTAAATAAAAAAAGCACCGAAGCGGCTCAACTTAGTTTACTTGAAACAATCAAAATAACCGTTTTGCGTTATAAAGATAATCCAAATGTTGTTAATTGGCAAGTAGAAAACGAAGCGTTTTTAGGAACCTTTGGCGTCTGTCCTGAGTTCGATCAAAATTTTTTACAACAAGAAGTTGATCTTGTTCGTTCTCTTGATTCGCGTCCTGTAATTATTACCGGCTCCGGTGAAATGAGCATGTGGCGCAAAGAAAAAGCTATGGGTGATGTTTTTGGAACCACGATGTACCGGGTGGTTTATAATAGCTGGGCTGGTTATGTAAAATATTTTTTCCCTCAAGGTTTCTATAGTTTAAAAGCTAAGTTGGCTGGCATCGATCCGGCTGAGGCCTTAATTATTGAACTACAAACTGAACCTTGGGTGGCACAAGGTAAAATGATTTACCTAACTGAAAAACAAAAGAATATTACAATGAGCGTTGCTCAGTTTAAGGCCAATATACAATATGCAATTAACGAGAAGTTCAAACAAGTTTATGTTTGGGGGGTGGAATGGTGGTATTGGGAAAAATTATATGGCAACCCACAATATTGGGAAATTGGAAAAACTCTTTTTGATTAACGTTTAAGAGTTATAATGTCTACTATCTTATTTTCTTCTTGATCAACAAAATTCTTAAAAATCCGTCCCGGTTCTTCTTGGCGGATTTTTTGATTAGCCAGAGCGGCATCAATATTAAAGAAAGAATCAAAAATAGCCAACCCAGCACGTAGAGCATCATGAGCGTTGCATAATTGTTCATACTGATTCTTAACCGGAACCATAAGAATGTTTTTTTGTAGATAAGCTGCTTCGGAGATAGAATCAAAACCACCAGTGGATATGTAAGTTGAACAATCACGAAGTAAATCTAAGAACTTCTGCCCACTGATAGGATGAAAATTCAAATTAGGGCCAAAAGACTTAACATTTGGCTCGTCTTTCTTATCCCAAAAAGCTTCAATTTTTTGTTCGGGATTTTTTTCAGACCAAATTTTTATCTCATCGCAGTAACCAGGATTTAACATGTATGACAAAATAAAGTCTTGGCGAGTCGGTACTAATTTTTTTATTTCCTGACGGATCAGTGGTGGGCAAACATAGATTTTTCTGTCAGGAATATCAACCTCTTTAGTAAATGACAGTGCTAACAGTGCTTGCGAACCATAAGAAGTTAAGTGATTGTAGAAAGAAAAATACTCATAGTCTTTAAAATGCCCCTCGGGTTTTTTAAAAACAGGATGTTCAATAAAAAATTGGTGTCCCACTGAAAAACAAGGTATCTTATTCTTAAAAAATAAATTATAAATACCACACAATGGTTCGAAAAAATTAACTATCACATCAGGTTGATATTGTTTGTATAGCTTATGAATATTTTTTAAGCTAATGATATAGGCTCTAAGACGCAGAAGGTTAAAAACAATACTTTTTCTAAAATCAATTCCAGTACCATCTTTGTTAACTAGAAAATAGGGGCTTTTAATATAATGTATTGGAGCAGAGATTCCTTCAATAAAGAAGTCAGGTGTTTTCCTAATAGGATTTTGGTTCATTATAACACTAATAATTTCATGGCCCTGGTCTCGCAGTTCTTCCGCTAAAGACAGCGCCTGAGTCATGTGCCCTCGTCCCTCAGATTGAACAAAAAAAATGTATTTCATAGATATTTGTTTACCATATAATTATGGCAATAATTGTTTTCTTTGGCAACCAACAAAAAAAGAAGCCCATTTAGAGCTCCTTTTTTTAATTTGAGCGGGTAGGGGGAATCGAACCCCCATCCTCAGCTTGGAAGGCTGATATAAAAAACCATTATACGATACCCGCTTAACTTATAGATATAATAACTGAACTTCACCCACTAGTCAACAGCTCATTTTGTGTCTTTCATAATCAATATAAACGGAAAGGCGGAACAGGTGAAAACGGCTGTTGTAATAAAAATATATTGAATTGGCCAGATTGACAAAGTAGCAATCGAAATAAAGGAACCAATAAGATAGCCAAGTGGCAACGAAGCCCTAAAAATATTAATTTTATCTAAATCTTGACAACTTACTTTTTTGAAAAAATAAGCTTCACGCATCGCTTCTATTAGGGCGGCGCCAATACGACTAATAAATAATATAACAGCCCAAAACCAGATGTTTTCTGAACTGCTGGTAGAAAAAATTGCCAAACAGACAATCACAATTAGAAAGCCCAAAGCAAACATTTCCTTTTCGCCAATATACTTATCAGCAATGAATCCGGCCGGAATCTCTACTATCAAAAAAGGAATAAGCATTATAGAGAAAATAATTCCAATTTCTGGCCACGAAAAATGTAAATAATGATGTAGATAAATTGGCACCGTAATAACAGCCACACTGAAGAACACATTTAATAGGGTTGCTAACCAAAAAACACTGCCTAAATTTTTATTTTTAAACATTGCTTTTGCAGATTTAATCAAAGACACTTTATATTTTTGTTTACTATATATTTGGGAACCTTTTAAATAAAAAATTAATAAAAATGGAAATAATAATAAAGCAGAGCTTAAGAAAACCCCATAGTAACCACTTAACCCAATTATCCAAGAAGAGATTGTTGGCGAAATAATCCAGGCGAAGTTTATAATTGTAAAATAAACCCCCCTGGTTTCTCCAGTTGTGGCATTGTCAGAAAACTCTTTTACAAATATATCCATGTTAATCCAAATCAAATAAATTGCGATTTGCATTAGGATAAAAAAGAAAAAGATGAGAACCGGATCGGTGGTAAAACCTAAAACCGATAAAGAAATTAAGAATAGGAGAGCAATAATTCCTGTTGTTAAATAATTGCCATATCTTTTTATCAGTTTCGGAAAAACTAAAATCGCAAATAAAGACACCAAATTAGCAGCAATAAAAAACCAATTAACTGCAGAGATTCCCGCATAAGATTCTATGTAACTGGACTGAATATAGGCCGGCAGAGCACCAGAAAGGGACAGAAAAAAGGCCATTACGTATAAAACCGTTAAACTCTTTTTAGGTTTTCTCCAAAAAAATAAATTAAGCATGGGATGATTTTTTATAAATAATAATTGCTACTACTATAATAGCTAAACTTATAAATTGTGGCCAGCGTAAATACAAAAATATTGGTGTGGTGTCTACTTTAATAAACTCTAAACCAAATCGAAGCAATGAATATAGGGCTAAATAACTAGCAACAACGCGCATCGCTATTTTTTTGGTTAAATTATTTCTATAAAGAGTGTTTGTTAAAAAAATCGTGATTAAAATTAACCCTAAGCTTTCATATAAAAATGTTGGATGAAAAAAACTGTTATTAAGATAATTTAAAGGGCGATGGATTATGTCTATTGGAATTCCCCAAGGTAAATTTGTTGGCAAACCAAATAGTTCTTGATTAAACCAATTTCCCCATCTGCCAATGGCCTGCCCTAAAGCAACTCCAGGAACGATAACGGCCGCGAAATTCCAAAAATTTAATTCATTTTTTTTAACAAATAAAAATATTGTTAGTGCTCCGGCAATAATCGCTCCGTGAATAGCGAGACCCCCTTCCCAAATTTTAATTATTTGATTTGGGTTGTTTAAATAATATGGAAATTCCAAAAATATTTCATAAATCCTGGCTCCAATAATTCCAAATAAAACCAAATAAAAACTAAGGTCCCAAATATGATCAGACTTGATATTAAATTTCTTTGCTAGTTGTAGTGTTAAAAATAGGGCCAAAACTATCCCTAAAACAATAAAAAGCCCGTACCAATGAATACTAATTGTACCTAAATTAAGCAATATTGGATTGGGCAAAAAATTGTGAAGTAAAGAAAACATATGTGCGGGCGGAGAGACTCGAACTCTCACGGGTTGCCCCGCTAGCTCCTAAGGCTAGTGCGTCTACCAATTTCGCCACGCCCGCGTGAGATTATCTTATATGATAATTCGTTAATTGTAAAGATTGTGATATAATAATAAAAAATAACTCTAAAAATATTAATATGAAAAAAATTTCGTTCATTAAGTTTTTTAAGGAGCTCACAATTTTTGACGTTCCTTCGGTTGGTGGAAAAAACGCTTCGCTTGGCGAGATGTATCGTCGTTTATCCGACAAAGGAATCAATATTCCTAACGGATTTGCGACCACCGCTGAGGCTTATCGCTACTTTTTAGAAAGCACTGGCCTTAAAAATAAAATTAAAGAAATTCTATCTGATCTTGATACGCACAATATTAAGAATTTAATGAAACGCGGCGCCACAGTGCGTAAACTTATTTTGGAAACTGAGCTGCCGGAAGATTTTAAAAAAGCGATTTTAACCGCTTATCGTAAACTATCTGCTGAGAGTAAAGTAAAGAATTTAGACGTTGCGGTTCGTTCATCGGCAACTGCTGAGGATTTGCCGGATGCTTCTTTCGCTGGGCAACAAGAAAGCTTCTTAAACGTTGTGGGTGAAAAGGCTTTAATTCACGCCGTTCGAATGTGTATCGCTTCCTTATTTAATGATCGAGCAATCTCTTATCGCGCTGATAAGGGTTTTGATCACTTTTCAATTGCTCTTTCGGTTGGTGTGCAAAAAATGGTGCGCTCTGATTTAGGCGCCTCTGGTGTAATGTTTACTATTGATACCGAATCCGGTTTTAAAAATGCGGTTCTTATTAATTCCATTTATGGTTTAGGTGAAAATATGGTTCAGGGTCGAGTTAATCCTGATGAGTTTTATGTTTTTAAACCAACCATGGCAATTGTTTATAAATCAATTGGCAAAAAGGCCCTGAGAATGGTTTATGACGCAAAATCTAGATTAGCAGTTAAAAATATTCCCGTTCCTCATGATCAACAAATAAAACAATCAATTACTGATGAACAAGTAAAACAATTAGCTGCCTGGGCAATGTTAATTGAAACCCATTATAAAAGACCAATGGATATTGAATGGGCTTATGATGGAAAATCAAAAAAACTTTATATTGTTCAAGCACGACCAGAAACTGTTGAGAGTATTAAAGATCGAAATTTTTTGGAACGCTATGTAATGAGTAAAAAGGGATCAGTAATTATTAGTGGTCAGAGTGTTGGCAGTCGAATCGGTAGTGGTACGGCTAATAAAATAATGAGTATTCGTGACATTAATAAATTTAAAAAGGGCGATGTTTTGGTTACTGATATGACCGATCCGGACTGGGAACCAATCATGAAAATTGCTTCGGCGATTGTTACCGATAAAGGAGGAAGAACCTGTCACGCCGCTATTGTGTCTCGTGAACTAGGTATTCCTTGTGTGGTTGGCACTAATAATGGTTCTACCAAAATAAAAACCGGAACCGCAGTTACCGTATCTTGTGCCGAAGGAGATTTAGGCTTTGTTTATGAGGGTAAAATTCCGTTTAAAGTTGAACGAACAAATATTAAAGATATCAAACGCCCTAAAACAAAAATAATGATGAATATTGCTGAACCAGATTTAGCTTTTTCTTGTGCTCAAACTCCTAACGATGGTGTTGGACTAGCTCGTTTGGAATTTATTATTAATAATTATATTAAAATTCATCCTCTAGCACTACTTAATTATAATAATTTAAAAGACAAGGCGGCTAAAAAGAAAATCGATGAACTAACAGAGGGCTATAAGAAAAAATCTGATTATTTTGTTGATCGTTTGGCCCAGGGAGTGGCGATGATTGCTTCCGCTTTTTATCCTAAAGATGTAATTGTTCGTTTGTCAGATTTTAAAACTAATGAATATGCTAATTTAATTGGCGGACGAGAATTTGAACCAATTGAATCAAATCCGATGATTGGCTGGCGCGGGGCGAGTCGTTATTATGCTCCTGAGTTTTTACCAGCCTTTGAACTAGAGTGCCAAGCGCTCAAGAGAGTTCGTGATGAGTTTGGTCTTAAAAATTTAAAGGTTATGATTCCCTTCTGCCGTACTGTTGAAGAAGGCAAAAAGGTTTTAAGTATCATGGCGGCAAACGGCTTGAAGCGCGGAGTAAATGGCTTAGAAGTTTATGTGATGGCTGAGATTCCTGCCAATGTTATTCTAGCGGAAGAGTTTTGTAAAATATTTGATGGTTTTTCAATCGGATCCAATGACTTAACCCAGCTTGTTTTAGGAATTGATCGTGATGCTGGAACCCTGAAGATTGAAGGGGTTTCCAATGAAAAGAACGAAGCCGTTAAAACTCTAATTAGGTCATTAATCGCTACTGCTAAAAAGAATCACCGCAAGGTTGGTATTTGTGGTCAGGGACCAAGCGACTTCCCTGAATTTGCTCAGTTCTTGGCTGATAACGAAATCGATAGTATTTCGTTAATTCCTGACACGGTATTAAAGACTACTATTGCTTTAAGTAAGAACGAAAAGTCTAAAAAACGGGGATTCCTATCATTTATATTCTAATGTTAAACAAAAAAAGACCCTTGGGCTTACACCCAGGGGTCTTTTTTAAAGTATATTGACTTAAAAATTATTCTAAAACTTGAATTTTGGCTGTTTTAACGCCAAATTTAATAGCACTAGAACGGTCCTTCATCCAAATATCTACTCTGTTGGGGTGTTTTTTGTTCATACGATCACGAACCACAAAAACACGGTCACCGTATAGTTCAGGAATTTTTACCTTTGTTCCCATTTTTAAGAAGTTAGCAGCAATAGTATCTTCAACTCCGTGTTTACAAACATTGAAACCGTTTGCAGTGATACATGGGGAATCATCGGTTTGTCCTACTTCAGAGTTGTAGGCGGTAATAACGTGAACACTAGTACTCTTTACTTTGTATTCAGGGGTGGTAGAAGCGACAGCAGTGGCAGTATCAGCCACTTTCTTAGCCTCAATATCCATTTCAGCGCTTTTGTTGACTTCCCCAAGACTAATCTCTTCTTGTTCCTGGGCGGCCACAGTTTCGGCGGCTAAAACAGGGGTAAAGAATAAAACAAACTGAAAGATACAAGCAATAAGCAAGAATAATAAAATACTCTGCTTGCTACTGAGAGGCACAATATCCTCTCCAAATTTTTGAAGACGTTTTTTCATAAGTTTATAATTTGGCCGAAAATAAAAACCCTTTTTTAGGGGGTCGTTTTTTCGACCTTTATTTATATCACACTCGTCTTTTTAAGTCAAGACCCCACTGGGGATAAGTCATTGACAAAAAGATGTAAATATGATATGATATTTTTAGTTAAGAAAGAGAGTCTTAACCTAAAAAATAGTAAATTAAAAACAAAATCAGATACATCATGAAGAAAATGTTATTATTTTTACTCGGCACACTGTTGCTGGGTGCTGCTATGACCAGCTGTGTTTCTACAAATGGTCTCACTCGATACGAATACGTACGTACTGTTCGTTCGCAAATTTTTCAGGCGAACGGAAACGACAGCGTTCCTGATCAAATGGGGCGACTGAGGTACAATCAGGGCACCAGAGAGCAAATCGTTAAACTGTCTGTGGCAGCTGACACGGTGAAGTTTTTCCCTTGCTTGCTGATAAACAGTAAGATTGGCCGCAATGAGATGGCCACATTTTACTTTAGCAGCCGCTATGTAAAAGACGTTGCCAAATCTTTTGCCCTCAGACCTGAAAGTGAAATGATTGTGTCGTTGCCAGCCGGAGAATACTTTGTCAGAATTGTTTCTAGCAACTTTGATGAGACGTTCATTTCGCATGTTGACCCCAGAGTGACTCATACCACTAATAATAATGGTAAAGACCGCACATTCTATCTAATTGCTGAAAAGCGGTTGAATGATCACTAACCAATAAAAAAAGGACCCAATCCAATAAGGAAAGGGTCCTGTTTTTTTAAAAAAACTGATTAAGGAGTGACCGAGGCGCCACCAGTTCCGTTGCTAGCAAATGGTAAATATTTAAAGACAGAGTAAGTTATAGCGTAAGCAGCTAAGACAATGATAATACCGATCACGGAGTTTTTAATAGAACCTTTAGCGGCGTCAATTTCTTTTTCATTCCCTTGAGACATCATCCATTTAAAGCCTGCTAAAATTGTTAAAACCAAAAAGACAACACCTAAGAAACCAAGAACCACCTGAATAATAACTGATATTATAGTGGCTAAATTTGAACTACCCGCCAACCCAGCGGCGCCCGCTAGAGCTTCGTCTTGGGCATCTAGGCTGTCGGTTTTTAGGCTCGCCGCTTTAATAAATGAAGCTAAACTGAATTGAGTAATAAATAAAAAAATGAAAGCCTTTATTTTGTTAAATTTATTTATCATATTTTTGAAATAAAGTAAGTCTTAATAAAGAACCAAACAGCATAAGAAGCGATAACAACAACCAAACCAATAACGGCTCTAGTTACCGAATCTTTGGCTTTCTCTACTTGTGATTCATTGCCCTGAGCAGTCATCCACTGATATCCAGACATGATTGTAATCGCCAAGAAAATAATACCTAAAATACTTAAGGCGACACTAATAACAAGTCCTAAAGTGGAGGCCAAAGTGGTTTCAGTCGCGGTTTGTGAATATGGGCCATAACCAGTAGCAGCGTTGTTAAGACGATCGATTGGTGAAGCCTTACTCTTTAAAAGTGTTGCATCAGCTGAAAATACTAATCCCGGAACAATTAGAATTACTGTTAAAAAGAAAACGTTTAGCCAAGATTTAAATTTTTTAACCATATTATTAATTAAAGATTCTTAACAAAAAGATTGTTAAAGCGTATCCACCTATTATAAAAATTAGACCAATAATAACTGTAAATAAATTATCTTTAGCTTTGGTTACTTGAGCTTCGTTACCACGAGCGGTCATCCAAGTAAAACCACTATAAATTATAAGAGCAATTGCAATAATTCCTAAAAGTGAAAAGAAGGCAGTTAAGATTATTCCAACATAACCTTCGACGGCGATTGGATCTTTTTCATAGCCAGATTGTTGTGCCAACGTGGATAAAGAACCTTCTTTATTAAAGCTATCTTTAAAACTAAAAGCCAACGCTGGCGTGTTAATTAAAAAACTGGCAGTAATTATGATGGCTAATAAATATTTAGTTATTTTTTTTGGGTTTAACATTTTAGTTGGAAGTATTTTCTACTTGTCGTGCTGTATTTTGAAAGGCATTCATTACAAAATATGTTATGCCATAAGCGGAAAGACAAATTATTAAACCAACAATTGCTTTTACTATGGTGTTTTTAGCCTTATCAATTTGACTAGTGTTTCCTTGAGCGGTCATCCAATTAACCCCGGCATAAATAGTTAGAATTAAAAAAATTAAACCCATGAAAGAAAAAATAACGCTAAGAACTAAACCAATATAATATTCTGGAGTCATTTCTGAATTAGCATCGTATCCCATTGTTGGAGCAACCTCCTTAATTCCGCTATTCTGTTTAAAATCATAAGCCGCACTCGCTGGTGATACGGAGATGGATAAGATGGTAAAATTTAATAATATTAAGGCTAATATTTTTTTCATAGCTTAAACTATTTAGCAAGATTTTGACCAACAAAGGTGGTGATTGAATAAGCAGCCGTAATTATTACCAAACCAATAACAGCATTTATTAATAAATCCTTAGCTTTTTCTACTTGAGCAGAATTTCCTTGAGCGGTCATCCACATTATGCCAGCATAAATAGTTAAAATTAAGAAAATAACGCCCACAAAAGATAAAATTAAACCAACAATACCACCGACTCTGTTAAGTAGCATTGTTCTAATAGATGCCTTTTCCTGCTGATATTGGGAATTATAAAGAGAAACGCCACTAACTGTTTTAGTAAGGCCCTCAATAGTTGGGTCGGTGGTGGTAGCTAAAGCAGGGCTTATGGAAAATAATGATACCCATAAGATTGCTACCGCTAATAAATATTTGGTTAATTTCATATGGTTTTTTTACGGCTCTAAATCTAAAGAATTTAGGTTTAAGGCGGCAACCCCCATAAAAATATGAGGGGACCGTTTTTCTGAAATCGATTTCGGAAAACTAGTTAGCAGAACCTGTTCCAGTTGTAGTAACAGTAACAGCCTGAGTAAGAACCCACTTAGCAATACCCCAAGCAGATAAAATGATGACGATACCAACGATACCGGCGCTCATTAATTTCTTAGCTTCAGTGATTTTGTCATCACTTCCACCAGCGGTCATCCATTTGAAACCTCCCATTAAGATAATAACTACAGCAACTAAGCCTAAGAAAAGCATAGCGGTGTTAATTAAGTTAGTAGCAAGAGCAACTGGAGATTTTTCACCTAATTTTAAATTGGTAGATACAACGTTTCCGCCTAAGTCAGTGTTAACGTCTAAAGTACCAGCAGCTAAAACAGCTGGAGCTACTACGAAAGACATAACGATGGCCAAGGATAATAAGTGTTTTGCAAATTTTTTCATAATTCACCACCTTTCTAGTTTTTAATATTTTTTTATTTTATGTAATTATTTTAGCATAACCATAGTAACAAGACAAATAAACAAAGGGTATATTTCTTAAATGTCAAGGTAGTGTTTAAGTCTGATAGCGCGCCTGTCTTTTGCTTCGATGATTATCAAATCCAATCTGGTTTGTTGGTATTTAAAATGGTGCAAACGACAGTATTCTCGGAGCACCAAACGGAGTCTGGAAACCTGATTGGCCCCTAAAACTGTAAATGGTGGGCCTAAATTGGTTCTAGTCTTTACCTCAAAACCAACAACAACTTCTTTAAAGGCAATAATATCCATTTCCTTGTGCCCGTTTCGCCAATTTGTTTCTAAAATAGTATAACCCTTGTTTTCCAAATATTTTTTAGCCACCCTCTCTCCCCAATTGCCAATAATTTTTTTATCCATATAAAAACCCCTCACAATGGAGGGGTTTTGTGACTTAAACTAATTTTTTGAAAACTTATGGTAAGTATTTTTTTATCTCATCGACCTCTGATTGGTCTTTTTTGGTAGCAACTATTTTTTTTGCTTTAACCAAAATTCCAGCCAACCAAGCAATCATGACAATTATCCAAATTAAATACCAGAAATAGGCGGAGAAAAAGGGAATGATTTCGTAGTTAAAAAATAATAGCATCAAACCAATAATAGCGTTTGAAAGACTGAAATTATAAAGGTTAGAAAATAGACGACGGTAAGAATTTTTTTTTCTTTTGGCAATAAAAGTTACAATCGCGGCCACGATTAAAGCAATGATGAAGCCAATAAAGATGTTTCTAGGGGTAGAACCCATACTGCCCGGTCTCAAATTGAACCAAAAAGTTAAGGTAAGTAATGTTGACATAGAATTACAGTTTTTTAAGGATGAAGGCGTGATAGTTTGTTCCGACCTCAAATTCCTCAATAATAGTTAGACTTAATTTAGGGGCAGCCTGTTTCAAGGCCTCTGTTTTTACTCGATATTCTAATTTAGGACCAAATAGCAAATCATCACTCTTCCAGTCGACGATTAATAATTTTCCACCGGTCTTTAACATTCTAACAGCTTCACGAATAATCTCAACCTTTTTCTCGGACTGACTTAAAATATTGATCATTAAAGCGGTATCGACACTCGAAGCTTCTATTTTAGTACCTTTAAATATTTCTAAATTACTCCAAATAGTTTTTATTTGTGGAAAATTCTCAGTGTGAGCTCGTCTTTTTATCTCATCTAAAACAAATGGCAAAATATCAATAGCGTATAAGGTTCCATTCTTACCAATTAACTTAGCAACCGGAAAAACGAAATGACCAAAGTGGCCACAACCGAGCTCGGCGATTGTTTGACCTTCCTTTATTGCTATTTTATTTAAAATTAGATTTATGTCAAACATTTTTGTTGCTGGATTATTAGGCATATTTTTATATTTGATTATTCGACTAATATTTGTCTTAAAACCGATGCTTCGCCACTATACTTTTTTTTCGCTTTAATTACAATGTTATTTAATCCCTTTTTAAGATTAATTACGGTTTCAAACTGACCACGATTGGTGTTTAGAATTGCTTCACCATTAATGCTAAGTTCAGCTTCCGGTTCAGTGGTTCCTTTTATTTGAATAAAGTTTTCAGAAATTTTTAAGTTTTTATCTGGTTGGTAAACAATTAATTCTGGTGGAAAAACAATTTTTTTAAAGTAAAAAGCCAAATAAAGAATACAGGCTAAAAAAATTAGAATTAAGCCGATGTTCTTTATTAGTTTGGGGAAAACAATGAATTCTTGCTTTCTAACCACCTTTTGTGAAAAGGGGTCATTTACCTCATTGATAACTTCTAAATTTTCACTTAACCATTTTTTAATCTCAGCTCCTGGTAAACCAACTAGCCGGGCGTATTCTTTTATGTAATTTTTACTATACAGTCCTGCTGGTAAACGATCAAACCGATCCTCCTCAATGGCTATTAAATATTCTAACCTAATATTCAGCTTGTGAGCTGCTACTTCTGGGGTTATTTGTCTTAGTTCGCGAGCAGCCTTTAATCTAGCGCCTAATCCGTGACTATAGCAAAGGGCTTTTTTAGTAAATTCAGTCATGGTTATTTGGTTGTGTTAACAGCGCCCGTTTTTTCATCCCATTTTACGCCCAGTCCACCAAAAAACAAATTAATAATTAAGACGCTGGAGAAAACTAAAATTAAACCCATAACCGCCGCTTTGATTATTTCCATTCCTTTCTTTACATTGTTTTGATTGCCGGCTGATATTAAAAAAGTTACTCCGCCATAGACAAACATAACAAGAGACAGTGTTCCGACTAACCCTAAAATAATCTGCATTATATAGATAGCGTAATCGCGCACATTATTTAAAGTGTAGTCACCACTCGCATATCCAGGATTTGAAGTGTCAACTAAACTAGCCGCTAAACATGAATTAACTAACATCAAAGATGATATTAAGAAAATTATTATTAACCCGCTTTTTATTGTTTTTTTCATATTTTTTAGTTGATTGTTTGTTGAACTTTAGAGGCGCCATCATTTAAAACGTCAAAAATTCTATCACCGGCGTTGGCGGCGGCATCAATCATTTCCGAGATTGCTCCTTCAGCATCAATAATACTTCGTCCACGATACCAACTTTTAGCGCTTAAAATTTGTTCTGCAAAAACACCTAAATCTTCACTGTCTTTTTGAGAATTAATTAAAGATTTAAGGGCGGTTGGTTTCTTGGTTTTTTCTAAATATATTTTAGCATTCTCTTCCTTAGTTAAGAATTGAATAAAGTCCCAAGCTTCGTTAGGGTGTTTACTTTTTTTAGAAACAGCATCAACCCAGTAATTAGCAAAATTTATTTGTAGTGAATTACCTTCTATTTGTGGTAGTTTAGCGATGCCAAAATTTAATTTCGGAGCCTGAGCACGAATTTGTTCGACATTAAATGAATAGCCAAAGAACATAGCTAGGTTACCGCTGGTAAAAGCTTCTAAAGCATTTGGCATTTCATTGTTCCAGGAGTAAACCTCTTTATTTGGGTTAGCAAAATCAGTATAAAAACGTAGAGCCTCAAGTCCTGGGTTATAGTTATTCGACATGGTTTCTGGAATTGCGTGGAAAGTGACCTGATTACCGCTGGTCATCACAGCTCCATTTTGCATCATTAAAACGGAGAGAATATCACTAAAGCGATTGATGTTTTTTGAGGTGCCAAGAGCCACGCCAGACTGAACTATGCCCGCTTTTGGATCTTGTTTAGTTAACTTCTTCACATCTTGTTGAAATTCTTTATTCCAATAAGCTGGAGCGGCAGTGATGCCAGCATTGTTTAGTAAGTCTCGATTATAATATAGAGCTAAAGTATCAACTGATAGTGGCAAGCCGTAGATTTTACCATCTTCTAGAACAACGTCAGAATAAACAACATCCGCAAAGGTGTTTCTTAAATCACGAATTGTCAGACTTTTAGTAGTTTTAAGCTGAGGTACTACCTCTTTTTGGATGGTTCCGGTTTCAACCATATAAGCCATGGTAATTTCTGCCGGCATCGGAGTTAATTTTGTTTGATACTTTTTTATCCAAGTGTTTTGAATGGCAAAAATATCTGGACCGCGATCCTCGGCCCAAGCGTTAAGTAACTCGTTCTCATATTCTTCATAACGGAACTTTTTGTATTCAATATTAATGTTGGGGTGTAGTACTTTGTATTTAGCAATAATGTCGTCAAAAGCGTCGCTATCATCAAAAGCCTGCCAGAATACTAAGGTAATTGGCTTGCTGGCTTCTTGAGTTGCTTGGCTAGATGTTTTGCAACCAAAGCCAGCTGTTAAGACAAAAACTAGCAATAACGAAAAAGCAATTATTTTTTTAGACATAATATTAAAACCCGAGTTTTAAAAGTTTTCGGGTAAGTACTTAAGTGTTTTTATTATACCAAAAAAAGAGAAAAGAATAAAATAAAAATCCGCTTTAGAAGCGGATTTTATTTAAGAGTTTATTTGCTTTTAACGTCTTCTAGTTTAACGCTCAGTAGTTTACTAATACCGTCTGATTGCATCGTTACTCCGTAAAGGATATTGGCTCGTTTCATTGAGGCGCGGTTATGAGTAATAACGATAAACTGGGTTTGATTAGACAGGTCATCAAGAATCTGAGCTAGGCGTTCGGAATTGGCTTCATCAAGGGCGGCGTCAACTTCATCTAAAACCACAAACGGTGATGGATTGGCGCTGATAATAGCACAGATAAGAGCAATGGCGGTTAAAGCACGTTCGCCGCCTGACAGCATTGAAATGGTGCCAATTTTTTTGCCAGGAGGGGTGGCTTGAATTTCGATGCCGGATAATCCCAAAGCATTTCTCTTTTTAAGTAGTTTAACTTTTCTTAAATTATCAGTGCTTGGATTATTATCGGTTGTTTCAGCTCCTTCAGTGGCCGTCTTTTCTTCTTCAGTTAATTTAAATATTTTGGCAGTGCCGCCGTTAAATAAAATTTTGAAGTATTCACTGAACTTTTCCGAAATAATATTAAACTCTCTGTCGAAACGGTCTTTGATGTTAACATCAAGTTCGGAAATAATTTTTTCCAGTGATTTAACGGCACTATTTAAGTCATCGGTTTGCTTACTTAAGAAATCGTAGCGCTCTTTAGTCTCGTTAAATTCTTTTTCGGTTTCAGGATCAATGCCGCCAATCATTTCTAATTGATTTTTGCATTCAGTTAAGCGTTTGTGCCAACGATTAATATCAATTGGCTCTTCAGTTATTTTATGATTTTTAATCTCCGTTAAACTAAGTTCATCGTTGCGGATATTGTTTTCTAAATCTTCCAATTTAGTTTCTTGACGAGTCGCTTCAATTTTTAAATCATTAAGTTCAGCAGATAGTGAATTAATTTCGTGTTGAATTTCTTGAAGTCTTTTTTGTAAATCAAACATCTGAGCCTTTTCGGCTTCTTTAGCTTCGTTTAATTTAGTAATTTTAGCTTCTAGGTCATCAATTTCAACTTGAATCTTTTCTAATTTAGAATTTATTTCCGCTTTTTCTTTTTCAATACCTGAGGCATCAAACTTAATCTGGCTTTTAGCAATTTTTACTTCAATGTCGGCGATTTCTTTTTTGACTTGAGCTTCTTTTTCTTGAAGAAGACGCATTCTCTCACGAGCCGAAGACATCTTTAAGCGATATTCATTAATTTTATTTTGAATATTTTGTTTTTTCTCTTGTAGTTCTCTGGTTTGTCCCTTAGGATATAACTCTTTAATTTCAGTTTCTAAATTATTTATTTGTTTAGCGAGATTATTTTTTTCTGCTTCTAAACTTGAGGCATCAAACTTAATTTGGCTTTTGGCAATTTTTACTTCAAGGTCGGCAATTTCGCGGTCGCTTTGTTTCTTCTTGTCTTCAAGTAATCTAAGACGTTCACCGGTGCCAGACAGCTTTAAACGTTCTTCGTTTAATTGATTGTTTAAAGTTTGACGTTCTTCGCTCAAGCTAATAATTTCATCTTGAATTTCTTTAACACGATTTATCTTGTCTGCATTTTCATCGGCTAAGTGTTCTCTAATTTGATCTTGAAAATTATTTTTTGCCTCATCAAGTAAGGTTTTCATTTTAACCAAGTCGCTTTCTTTTTTTATTTCTTCTAAACGAGCCAAGAATTCATCGACAATGCGACTAATTTCTTCACGATTATTTTTAACTACTCCTGGTTTTTTTAATTCATTTTTTATAGCCTCTACTTCTTGGTTTAATTTGTTTAAATGAGTGGTAACAACATTTAATTTCTCTCTTAAATTATTTTCAATATCACGATTATTATCTTTTTGTAGAGTAGTAATTTCTTCATTTAAAGCCTCGAGTTCGGCAATTAACTCTTCTTTTTTATTATTAAGCCAAGAAACATCATATTGTCCTTGAGCTTCTAAATTGGCTTCAATAGTCGCTTCAATCTTAGTAATTTGACGCGCAAAATCATTTTTAGAATTTTCTTTACGTTCAATTTCTCGACGCACTTCATAAGCCTGATTAATTTCTTTCTCAATGACTGTTAATTCTTCTTGATAAGATTTTTCTTCTTGGTTGTTTTGAGTATATTCTAGAGAAGCAATTTCGCTGCTAATCTTTTCTAAATCAGAATTTAGTTCACTATGTTTATTATTAAGCCAGGAAATATCAAATTGCCCCTGAGTTTCTAGTTGAACCTCGAGCTCGGCTTGTAATTTTGCTAGTGATTTATGTAAAGAATTTTTTTCAGCCTCAAGCTCTTTAAGACGAGGTTGCAGGGTGTTTATCTCTTGGAAATTATTAGTATTTTTGATGCGATTTAATTCTTCATTTAATTTGTTTAGTTTATCTTCGCGGTCAATTTTAATTTTTTCTAGTTCTAAAAATTTGGCGTTAGCGGCCTCTAATTTAGTATTAGCTTCTTGATATAAGAAATGATAATAATTAAATTGATTGCTAACCAGTTCGGCTTCAATTTCACTGCGGCGTTTTAATTTTTCAACTTGTCTAGTTAAACTTTTTAAGCGCGGACGAATTTCAGATAACAACATTTCCACTTGTTGCAAGTTTTCATAAGAGCCCTCTAATTTATTAAGAGACATTTCTCTTTTAATTTGAAACTGTTTAACGCCGGTCGCTTCATCAAAAAAATCTTTACGTTCAGAGGCGCTAGTGTTTAAAAAGTTTTCTACCATGCCCTGACCAATAACGCTGTAAGTTTTTTGACCAACACTGGCTTTAGCAAGCAACATTTGAATATCAGCCAAGCGCACCCTCTTATTATTAATCAAATATTCACTGTCGCCACTACGATAAATACGACGAGTAATGATTATTTGCTCTGCTTTTAAAAATTCCCGAACTAGGTCGAAATCGTTTTCTTCTTTTGGATCTTCGCTGTCGATTTTGTTTTCATCAAAATTACGTAAGGCACTTTTATCAGCATTGTTTAAAATTAAAGAGACCTCAGCAAAGCTCAGTTGATTTTTTTGATCAGACCCAGAGAATATTACGTCTTCACTTTTTTTACCTCTTAAAGTTTTTAAACTTTGTTCACCGAGTACCCAACGAATGGAGTCAGCGATATTTGATTTGCCAGAGCCATTTGGTCCAACAATGGAAGTTAGTCCTCTTTTTCCGCCAGCAATTAAACCGGGGAAAATTAAACTATTTTTATTAGCAAAGGATTTAAATCCTTGAATTTCTAATTTTTCTAAATACATAGGGTAAGGCGTTGCACTTAGGCAAACATTGTTTTATGATAGTTATATAATAAACGTTTATCACTTAAAAGACAACCAGATGATTATTTCAATTGGCGGCGATCTTGGGTCAGGAAAAAGCACTTTAGCCAAAAAAATAGCCGAAGTTTTAGGCTGGAACAGATATTATATGGGGCAGCTGCATCGTGATATGGCCGCTCGAAACGGAATGACGCTCGCTGAACATAATAAATTAGCTGAAAGTGATCCCAAAATTGATTTAGAAGTTGACCAGTATCAAAAGAAACTAGGAGAAACCGAGGATAACTTTATTATTGAGGGCCGAACCTCTTGGTATTTTATCCCTCACTCTTTAAAATTCTATATTAAAGTTGATGAAAATGTTGGAGCTGAGCGAGTTTTATTGGCAAAGAGAGAGGGCGAGGATAAGGAAATGGATACAGTTGAAAAAGTTTTAAGCAGTTTGCAGGCTCGAAAGATTAACGAAAGAAAGCGTTATTTAGACTTTTTTGGCATAGATGTTTATGATAGAAAAAATTATGATTATGTCATTGATACGACCAATATGACCCCGGAGCAGGTTTTTAACGAAGTTTACACAATAATCAGCAATAAGCTGGCAGAGACTCAAACCATTGACAAGCAAAGAATTTAATTATAATATTAAACAAGACAAAAAATATTTATTAAGATAAACGAGTTTTAAAGAACTCGTTTGTGAAATTTTATACTAATATGGCTGAAAAAAAAGCTACTCTAGCTGAGGAAGTAACAGACAAGGATATGGAGTTAAAACCAGGTCTAACTGTTAGAGTTCACCAAAAGATTAAAGAACTTAATTCTAAAGGCGAAGAAAAAGAAAGAATTCAATATTTTGAAGGTATTATTATTGCTAGAAAACATAATAAAGAAATTGGAGCAACTATTACTGTTCGTAAGGTTTCCGATGGTATTGGCGTTGAAAAAATCTTCCCATTAAATTTACCTACCATTACTAAGGTTGAAGTTAAAAAGAAGGCGGCGGTTCGTCGTGCTAAATTAACTTTCTTAAAGAAGGAAGGTAAAACCAAGAAACTTAAAGAAACTGTAGTTCGCTAAACTTTCAGTTTTTGGGCGGATGGTGAAATTGGTAGACACGCAAGCTTGAGGGGCTTGTGACCGCAAGGTCGTGGAGGTTCAAATCCTCTTTCGCCCACAAGCCTAAAATATGGCAGTATTCTGCCTTTAAGGGCGCATAGCTCAGCTGGTTAGAGCACTTCGTTTACACCGAAGGGGTCCAGGGTTCGAATCCTTGTGCGCCCACCCTAATAAAAAGCAACCCGTTTGGGTTGTTTTTTGTTATATTAAGAAATTTTTTTATTTAAGTTCAATAAATTATTGGGTTTTAGTGTAACAAAAAATCCAGCAGTTGCTGGATTATTGTGAATTTTTTGTTTATCTAGAGACTCTTTATATCTGTATATAAGTTTTTTAGATGTTCATCTGACATGTCTAATAGAGGCTCATACATAAAAGAATTTAAGTGAATGTTTTCTGGTGTCATTAAATTAACCTGATCAAGTATTTTTATTTTTTCTTCTTCTGTGGTTCCATATTCCTGTTTAAATCTGTCAAATAACACGCGGGTCTGATATTTAGCGATTGGTGTTTTATCTGATATTCTACTTAATATATATTTTTCAGCCTGCAATCTTATTGCCATTGATAATATTATTTTATTTTCTAGGTTTATTCCATTTGTTGCCGTCAAACAATCATCAGCTAATTCAAAAATTAGCTCTATTACTTTTTTTGTTTTATTTGTAAAATTTATCGTTAAATTTGGAAAATTTTGTTTATATATATCTTCTAAATCACCTTTTGTTATATCTTCCGACGTATCTTTTATGTGTAATACAGAAGTGAGTGTTAAAAAAGATGTGTCCGCTGCTCCTTTTGTATATTCTATAATATTTCTAACAAATGCTAATGAAGCTATAAACTTTTTGTCTTGGTCAAGATGCCCCATGAAATCCTCAAAAGGTTTAAAATGTTCAGCTCTTACAAGTTTTGTTTCATCCTTTGTTTTTTCAACCATTAAACAATGTCCATCTCTGGATATATTTAATCTCTCTTTTGCTGTTCTAAAAAAATCAAAATTATGTGTTAAAATTATGTGAAAAAAATGATCACTTTCTGTCATCTCTTTTAGGTATGCTATGATTGCATATTTATTTTGATAATCAAATGAATCGGCAATATCATCAATTATAAATAAGGTTTTTTGGTTATCCTTCATTCTGGCTTGTACTTCAAATATTATATTCAACAAGTATAAGGCTCTTTTTTCTCCGCCACTTAATATTTTTATTAATTCTTTTTGTTCAACTGGAGCTTCGTCTCCTCCATCATTTTCTTTAAATACAAAAGAAATAGTTGGCGTATCCGTCCCAAGTATGGCATCTTCTTGATTTTGTATCATTAATCTAAATGGAACAAAAAATCTTTTATTATATGTATCTATAACTCTTGCCCAATCAGTAGCCTCTAACTTCGCTTGTTTTATGATTTCATCAATATCCTTTTTACTTTCAGTGTATTTATTTAATAAATTTGTGTATAGTTCGGTGTTGCTTTTTAAATATGATATCCAAAGTTTTTGTCTAAAGCCGGCAATATTTTCTAATTCAGTAATAATTTTTTCATTTTCGATTAAGTATGTTCTAAAATTTCTTAACTCAGCATTTTTTATTAAAGCTTTTTCTATATCATTAAATGCTTTAACGAGTGCCGGGTTATTTAAAATTGATGTTTTTTCTTCTTCAATAACTTTTTCTAATTCTTCTTCTGATCCGATTTGTTTGTCATCAGCATCTTTGCCATGTAAAAAAACTGAGTGTTCTGCAGCAAAAAAACCATTTTCTACAAGATTCTTTGCTATTGTGGACGCATTATTATGATTAAAAACACCTTTTTTAAAGTATTGAGATGCTTCCACTAGCTCATTATATTTATTAATATAGTCTAAGAGCTTAGTTTTAAAATCTTTTGTTTCTAAAAAAGACAGAACTTTTTCATTAAAAATTTCTTTATATACTATATCTGAAAACAAAGGCACTGTTTTGTCGGTAACTCTTGGTTGAGTACTTTCAAGCGCCACTAAAAAAGATTCGGTGTTATGAATAAATGCATCAGATATTTCATTCTCTATTCCGCTCTTAAGTCCACTCAATTGTTTTAATTCTGTTATTAACTTATCTTTTTCTTTGTTTATTTCTTCGTGTATTAAATCGTACTTATCTTTAAGGGTTTTATTTACTAATAGTGTAGATAGCTTTTCTGATTTAAAGAATTCGTTGTATGAGTCTATTACAAAGACTTCACCTGGCAATAGGTTTTGTCCGTTTTCTTTTTTAATATCTCTTTTTGGTATTCTCGAGGGAAATATTCTGTCTTTAGAAAGAGCATTGTTCTCTAAATCAGAAAAAGTATTTGCGAATGATGTTTTCATTGCTCCATTTGGGGCATAAATTATAAAAGAATGTCCATCTGAAAAATCAAATGATGTTTCTAATTTTTTTATTCCGTAGCAATTTTCTAGTAATAAGTTTAATTTTTCCATATTATCTTATAAATCTTATCTGTAGATTTAATTTTATATATAATTCACCATTTTCTTGATAAATTTTACCAAAGCCATGTTTATGAGTGCCCCCTGTTTCGAATTTTGTATTTTTAAATAAATAATCTTGAAAAGAGTCCATATTATAGAGATGATAACAGACCACATCCCCATCTTCTTTTACTATTAAATACCCACCATGAGCTGTATTAAGCCCATCCCATTCTTTGCTGGGCATCATACCAAGAGCAACTGCACGCAAAAAAGTTTTTATTTTATATTCAAAATCACTTGCTGTTAAATCGTATTTATCTTTTAAATATTGGTTACTTGCAAGGAGTTCGCAAATTGTTTGTAAATTTGAACTCTCTCCTCTATAAAAACAATTTAAAGCTGTAGCAATTATTTCTGGAAATACTATATCTATTTTTCTTAGATTATTCTTGAATTTAGAATTTGCCATTGAGTAAAATGATAAGATTCCTCCAGATGCTTCAATTGCTTTAATTTTATCTACAACCTTTGACCCTCCGTCAATTTGGTTTATTTCAGTATAGTTACCAATAAAATTATTTATTTTATAAATGAAATTTGTGGCCCCAGAAGCATTTAAAAGTGTAGCTGGCGCCCCGAGCATAGATTTTATACTAAATCCCAGATCTACAATCATAGGAGAGCCACACTCTCTTACTTTTGCTGTTAAGTCTGCTTTATGGCTATTTCCAGCTTTTATTTGTGAGCACCCTAATTCTGTCATTAATTCTTCTGCCAACGGAACAGAAAATGCGCCAGTAGATTCTTTTATTGTTTCAAATATTCTACTTATGCAAGACTTAATTTTTGTTTGGTTTACAGCACCAATAATTGTTTTATCTAATTTTGTTATTTCAATATTTTCACCATTGAACTTATATAATTTTCCAGTCTGGCCAGGCTCTTCTCTTAGAACCCCGATAACAGGGTAATGTTTGTCATTTATTCTATTTAATTCTGAGTCAGCAAAAAAAAGCTTTCTTTCATCAAGAACTTTTAGAAAAGTATAAATCTCGCTCCATTCACCCTTATTACCCTTTATCATATTTCTTTAAGGTGTTGATGATTTGTTTAGCGTAGGCTGTTATAGCCGGAACAGCAACGGCATTGCCTAGCTGTTTCATGGCTTGGGAGTTGGTAACAGGAAAAATATAGTCTTCTGGAAAGCCCATCATTCTTTTTCCCTCTGTTGGCATTAGTCTTTTTACTTCGCCATCCACTATGTATGAATCCCAATTATGTCTATCTCCTATTTTAGATCCTCGCCCACCAACTCTTAATGTATATCCTATCTTCTTTTCGCATTTCCCTTTGAAAATATCGTCCATAGTCTTTTTTAATTCTGTTGGTTCTGGAAATTCGAATTTAATATCTTTATCTTTGAAACCAACCATAAACAAACGTGGTCTATGTTGTGGCACACCGAAATCTGAAGCTTTAACTATTTTGTAATAAAAAGAATAGCCAAGGTCTTTTTCTATAGTTTTTTTGATAGTGGCAAAAGTTTTCCCGTCATCATGGTTTAGTAAATGTCTGACATTTTCAAGAAAAAATGCTTTTGGTTTTTTTTCTTTTATAATGTCAGCTATGTGAAAAAACAAGTTTCCACGGTCATCTTTAAAGCCCTTTTTAAAGCCAGATTGACTAAATGGCTGACAAGGAAAGCCTCCGCAAATAACATCAAAATCAGGTATATCTTTAGGAATTACCTTAGTTATATCTCCAACAAATTTATCTTCTTTAAATATTTTTGGTGATTTTTTTTCGAAGTTAGCTTTATAGGTTTTTCTGGCTGATTCGTCCCATTCGGACACAAAAACACATTCAGCCCCAGCATCATCAAAGGCTAAATGAAAACCACCTATACCAGCAAATAAATCAATAAATTTATAGCTTTTCTTATTTTTTATGGTCTTTTTCATAATATTTTTTATAAAATTAGTATATCATTTTTTTTGTTTTATATCTATTTTCCTTCCACCTACATTTTTGTTGTGTTTTTCACCTTAAAACAAAAGCACCCCGTTTGGGTTGTTTTTTTATGCTTTTCCTTTTACAATTAAAACCATGAAGGAATATATTACTCACAGTCCTGAAGAAACAGCTGCTTTAGGAGAAAAAATTGGACAATCTTGCCAAGGAGGTGAGGTAATTTTGTTATTGGGTAATTTAGGGGCTGGTAAAACTTGTTTTACCCAAGGACTGGCAAAAGGTTTGGGCGTTAAAGGACCGGTAAATAGTCCAACTTTTAATTTAATGAAAGTTTATAAAATTAAAACTGGAGTATTGTGTCACATTGATGCTTATCGCTTAGACTCCGGCAACGATTTAATTGCTATTGGGCTCGATGATTATTTAAAAAAGAAAGACGCCATTGTGGTTATTGAATGGGCAGAGCGTGTCAAAGATATTTGGCCAAAAAATAAAATCAAAATTGAATTTAAAAATTTTAAAGACGGACGTAAAATAAAAATATTTTAAAAAGACCCAAACTTACTTCGGGTCTTTTTTAATAAGAGAAATAAATAGTGTAATTGAACAAATACTAATTAGAGCATCGGCGATATTAAAAATCGTAAACCATCTTAGGTCTAAATAATCAATTACAAAACCATACTGAAGACGATCAATTAAATTACTGATGGCACCCAGCAATATACCAAAAAAGCTAATAAATTCAAGGGTTTTTAGACGGTTATAATTTAAAATTATAAAAATAATAATCGCAATAATTATTCCACCAATTAAAAAATTAAGATACTGACCGCCAAGAGGTAGAGAAAAAGCGATATTATAATTAGGAACAAAATTAAAATTTAAGAGATTGGGAATTATTGTTTTTTCGCTTGAGTTAAGCGCTAGCAGTTTCAAAAATCTATCCAACATAAAAAATATAGCCAGAGCAAATAGCCAGGCTATATTTATTATAAGAAGTTTTAAAATTTTGTTATTCATTTTCTTGTAATTCTGTTTTACAAGCAATACAAGCGCTAGCCACTGGACGAGCCATTAAACGTTTGGCGCTAATTGGTTTGTGACAATATTTACAAACACCGTAAGTGCCATTTTCAATTCTCTTTAGAGCACCATCAATGTCCTCTAGAGTTTTTTCCAAAACTTTCTCAGTCATTAAACTAGTTGAATAGTCAGTAATTTCTTGAGCGTTTTCATCTGGCTTATAACCATATTCTGGAAACTTAGCACCCAAAGAATCAGCGTCATGATTGTCTTGTTTTGATACTTCAAGCAGAGCAGTTTTAATCTGTTCTTTTCTAGCAATAAGGTCATTTTTAATTTGATCAATCGTTTCTTTAGTTAATTCTTGTCCCATATTTTTGGAGTTATTTTCTAGTAAAAATTAAACCGCCAAGTGGCGGAATAAGATTTATGTAACACTTTAATTATATGGCATTTATAGGGGTTTGACAAGATATAAGGGCTTTGCTATTATTTCCTTGTTGACCCTAGTAAAAATGGTCAATTTTTCAAATCTGGAGTGGTAGCTCAGTTGGTTAGAGCGCCTGCCTGTCACGCAGGAGGTCGCGGGTTCGAGTCCCGTCCATTCCGCCAGTTAAAAGACTCAAAATTATTTTTGGGTCTTTTTTGTTACCCCGTGGTATAATAAAAAGATAAACGAACTTTAAAAAAGGAGGGCAACATGAAAACACAATTGGACTCTTTTCTGAATAATTTCAGTGACTGGCACAACGAAGAAGATAGAGTACGCATTTTTTCAGAAGATATAGAAAGACTCAAAAGCATGGATGATACAAAACGCCTAGATTTTCAGGACAAACTGACACTGGCTATTTCAGATAGTATGTCTTATGTCAGAGAGTTTGCGATTGATCCGGTAACTTTAAACAGTTTAGTGTGCAATCATTTCTCTGCCTGTCCAGACGGGGTTAGACAAGAATTGTTAAAAAGCATTTGCTTAACCGAAAATTTGGGCACTAATGAAAAAAATGAACGAATCAGAGGATTTGTTTGCGGAACTGTTTTTCCTGAAGTGGATAATTTTAAGACTCCAATCTTAAGAATTAATTCAGGTAACAGATCTCTTGCTGGAAGTCCGGTCAAAAACATGATCTTGGCAGCTATGGAATCTAAAAAAGTAATTTTTTTGGATTATTTCGGACACCCAGTGTTATAAACAAACCCGGCCAGTAGAAAATACTGGCTTTTTGTTTGACATTACGGTTAGCTTTGATAATATTAAAATAGAGACTGTGAAGGACCACAAAAAGAGCCCTGCGATGATGCGTTCCATCTGGGTCAGTGATATCCTCTAATACACTCTCATGCCCATTCTTGAAATGGGCTTTTTCATACCCTCTTGACATAAATGTTAGAATAATATAACATAGAAATATGTTAATTAATTCTAACAAATTTATGAATCAAAAAACTTATCAAACTTGGCGAATTATCATTGTCTTTGTGTTAGCGATGGTGTTTAGCCAATCAATTGTTCGTGGTGATTATATCATCCCCTTGGTATCAATGACGGTTGCCTCTTTGTTGCTTTGGTATCTGCGTAGTCGAGTCAAAGGCATTTTAGCTGATGAACGTGACTATACTTTAGCCGGTAAAGCTGCCTTGCTGTCTATTCAGGTGTTTGGTTGGCTAGCTTCGATGGCCACTTTGTTTCTTTATTCCCAAAGAGCGGTTAATCCAATGTATGAACCAATTGGGCTTACCCTTTCTTATTCCGTTTTGTTTTTATTTTTGGTTTACGGAATTACTTTTCGCTATTATAATAAATTTAAATTTGATAAGAAAAAATTATTTTTATTTTTAGCTTTTTTAGCAATATTTATTGTTGCTATTATTGGACTGAGACTTTTTTCTGGTGAAGATAATTGGGTGTGTCAAAACGGCGCTTGGCAAAAGCACGGACAACCAGATTTTCCAGCACCAACTACTGAATGCAAATAATTATGAAAAATAATATTAAAGAACTTCGAGCTAAATTAAATATTACTCAAGACGATCTTGCTCAACTAGCTGGCGTGCGACGAGAAACCATTGTTTTTTTGGAGCAAGGAAAATATAATCCGTCGCTTAATTTAGCGCACAGCGTAGCCAAAGCGCTGAAAACCACTATTGATGATTTATTTGATTTTGAAGATTAAAAAAAGAAGCTCGAAAGAGCTTCTTTTAGTTTAGTATTTCTATCCAGCCGAGTTTAAGCCATAGCATAATTTCGTTGTAACACTGAACTTCTGGGGCTGGCAGATGAGCAATTATTAATTTTATATTTTGACCACTAACTAATTTTTGGGCGAGACCAAAACCTAATTCGGCAAAAGTTTCAGCTCCAATATAACCACTGACGCCATTTTTTTCTTCGTTAGCAATAAATAAAATATCAGCTCGAGTTATATCTTTAAAGAAACTGGTATGAACATTTGGATATAGCTTTTCAAAGTTTTCACTCGGTATTTGCTTGGGAAAATTTAAAACTTCGCAGTCAGGTTGATTGCTCCAATACTGAACCCACTGATTAATTTCCGTTTGTAATTTGGCACTACCAGCAATAACTATTTTCATTTGAGTAGAATTATCCTAAATAATCTTTTTTAATATTATTTTTATAAGCTTGTTGGGCTGCTTCTTCTTCAAAACGTTTTTTCGTCGCTGCTTTTGCATCATCTAAATAATCTTTGTGAGGATTGTAATGTTTGGTCCGGTCAAGACGAGCATCTTTTTTCTTTTGCTGTTTTTTTATGGAAACTAAACTAACAATGGCGATGATTAAAAATATTAAAAGAGTAAGTTCCATAAAATTAAAGTGTTTGGCGGAGGAGAAGGGATTCGAACCCTTGATACCTTGTGACAGGTATACCGCGTT
>CAZHYP010000002.1:33754-35659 GCA_964536885.1 uncultured Gammaproteobacteria bacterium
TGGCGGAGGAGAAGGGATTCGAACCCTTGATACCTTGTGACAGGTATACCGCGTTTCGAATGCGGCGCAATCAACCGGGCTATGCGACTCCTCCAATTAGCTAAGTTAATTTAGCTACAACCTATATTATTACATTTTTTTTAGTCTTTCAATTTCTGCTTTATTCAAATAACCCCACTTCCCTTCAGGTAGATTTCCTAGTTCTAGTCCAGCAAAATTAACTCTTTTCAAATCAATAACTCTAGTCTCTACGGATTCAAACATGCGACGAATCTGACGCTTTTTACCTTCGGTTAAAACGATTCTAAACATGCCGTCTTCTAAGTATTCAACTTTTTTGGCTTTAGCAATTCCTTCATCCATTCCAAAAGGGATGCCTTTGATAAAATTAACTTTTATTTTGCCAACAGTTTTTTCGTCAATATCAGCTCTCACTCTTACTTCATAAACTTTTTCATGAGCCATGCGTGGATGAGTAAGTTTTAAAGTTAAATCACCATCGTTAGTAATTAAAATTAAGCCACGGCTATTTTTATCAAGTCGGCCAATAGTAAAAACACCACTAGGCAGTGATTCGGCTAGTTCAAAAATATTTTTTTCACCTTTAAACTGGCGATTGGTACAAGTGTAACCAACTGGTTTATTCATTTTAATATAAACCTTATCACGAGCAGCGCCGATGACTTCGCCACGAACTTTAATCTTGTCAGTTTCATCAGCCATGTCGCCGACTTTAGCTAAAACGCCATTTAATTTGACCTGACCTTTTTTAATTAAGTCTTCAGCGGCCCGACGAGAACAGTAGCCGGACTCAGCAATTATTTTTTGGAGAATTTTTTTCATTTTGTTTTAAAGTTAGACCGCCTAAAATTGCGACACTAAGCCAGAATAGAACGGATAAATCATTTTTAAAATAAGGGACATCAACTAAACCGTGAACCACTAACGCAACCATTCCAGTCATTAGCCCTAGAGCCATAAAGCGTTCGCTAGAGGCTTTCTCAGTTAGGAAAAAGCGGCCCGATTGCCATAGAAACTTAGCAATAATCCAGCAAAATAACAAGACGCCCCAAATTCCCAGTTCGCTCCAAAAATTTAGGATAATATTGTGGGGGTACATATAAACTTCAGTTGGTTGCCACATTTGTTTACGATATTCTTCGGAGATGCGAATTTTCTCTAACCAATTTGGATCATCGTTCTTTAAAAAGATACCTTCTTGATGAAATGGCGCAACGGCTTTTTGATAACCACTAAGACCTGCTCCCTGCAGTAAGTGTCCAGCAGCAAACATTTTCTTAGTTTCAATCCACTGTTGCTGTCTTATCTGTCCCGACAAATCATTTAAAGTAATTTTTTGGATTACAAAATTTCTGATAGGAGTATAACTAAAAAGAATAATCAAACTAATTCCAGCCGCCGCTAGTGAGACAATTCTTAATTTCTTGTTAGCCAGTAAGGCAAAAACAAAAATAGCAGCAAAGAGTCCAATTAAAGCGCCTTCAGATTTAGCACAATAAATTGCTAGAACTGAAGTAATAATTGTAATGCCAAAAAATATTTTTTCTTTTTTAGTTACCCCAGAAAATAACTGACTAATAAATAACATCGTCATTGGCGCTAAAAATAAACCAATAGCGTTTGGGTAACCGAAAAACGAAACAGCACGACGAGTTTCGCTCGCTGCCCAAAAAGGATTGTCGATAAATTGTCCGGTTATTTTTTGGTAGATAGCAAATAGAGAAACAATTAAGGCGGAAACCCCAAGTGATAAAATAATTTTTTGGCGCCCTTTCGAATTTGAAAATAAATTAATCACCAAAATAAATAATAACAGTGGTTCAAAAAAATAAGCTTTAAAAATTCCAAAAGCCTCATTTGTAATTCCAGCGCTAATAATGGCAA
>CAZHYP010000003.1:0-31118 GCA_964536885.1 uncultured Gammaproteobacteria bacterium
TTAGGACACCAGGTTTTCATCCTGGTAACAGGGGTTCGATTCCCCTTAGGACTACATATAATAAAAAAGACGTTTCTTACGAGACGTCTTTTTTCTTTAAAACGCTCTCGATAAGTGCTATAATATAAACCTATTTAGCCTCAAAGATATGAAAACTTCTAAAAAAATTGGTGTGGCACTTGGTAGCGGCGGCATTCGTGGCTTTGCTTTAATTGGTGTCCTCCAAGCTTTAAAAGATAACAACATTCCTATTGATTGTATTAGTGGTGCTTCTAGCGGCTCTTTAGTCGCCGCCTACTATGCTCTTTATCAAAGTCCAGAACTTCTTAAAAATGAAATAATTGATACTGCTAAAAAGAAAAAGTTACCCAGCTTTTTTGATTTAGGTCTTCGTGGCGGATTGGTTAAAGGTGATAAATTTACAGATTTTGTTAATCACTTATTTGGCAAAAAAACTTTTTTAGATACCAAGATTCCGCTTAGAATTATGGTCACTGATTTAACCGATGGCGGTGCCCATGTTTTTGCTGAAGGGAAGTTAGCTTTTAGTGTTCAAGCTAGCTGTACTGTTCCGGTTTTGTTTGAACCAATCAAAACTAAAAATCATTATTTTGTTGATGGTGGACTGAGCGACCCTGTCCCGGTTGAAGCTTTAAAAAAGATGGGCGCTAATTTTACTATTACCGTTAATCTTTATCACCGCAGAGAATTTGTCAGTCGTCGTTTTACTGTTGTAAAAGTGGCACTTCGCAGTTCGCGAATTGCCTTATACAATTTGGCTCAAGCCTCAATCAAAGAGGCTGATGTGGTTATTGCCCCCGACATGTCACCATTTACCGGAGATAATAATTTTAAAAAATATCTCACCAAAGAGATGATTGAGACAATGGTCTCTGTAGGCTACAAAGAAACTTTAAAACATTTAGACGTTATTAAAAAAGCTTTAAAATAAATTATGAAATATCGTTTTTATACAACTTCAGCAAGAGCTTGGGACGGAATGTTTAAAGCTATATCAGAGGCCACTAAATCCATCTACTTAGAGATGTATATTTTTTTAGATGACACTAAAGTAACTCATGATTTTTTAGGATTACTGAAAGAGAAGGCTCGTCAGGGACTGGAAGTTATTATTATTGCCGATGCTTATGGTAGCCATGAACTTTCTTCAACTTCAATTAGCGAACTTAAAGAGGCGGGTGTAGAGTTTATTTTTTTCAGTCATTGGTTAAGACGCACTCATCGTAAGATTTTAATTTTAGATCATAAGACGGCTTTTTTAGGGGGCGTAAATATTGAAGAAAAAACTCGTTACTGGCGTGATTTACAAATTAAATTATCGGGTAAAATTATCATGCCAATTATTAAGTCATTTGCTTACGCTTATAAAATGTCCGGTGGAAAAAAGGTTTCCGTTTTACAATATAATGATTTATCTTTTCCTAAAAAAATTCAGAGTTGGTTAGTTGATACTTGGTCTAACACACAACACTCATTCTTCTTAAACAATTATTATCGCAATAAAATAATTGAAGCCCAACAATCAATTAGAATTGTCACTCCTTATTTAATTCCGCCACGTTGGTTACTGGCCTTGCTTGATAACGCTGTTCGTCGTGGTGTTGAGGTGGAAATTATTATGCCACAAGACACCGATTACAAAGTTCTCAATAAAATAAATTATATCCACACTTGTCGTTTATCGGCCTTAGGCGTTAAATGTTATTTTTTGCCAGTTATGAACCACGCTAAGCTAATGTTAGTAGATGATGAAGAGGGGGTTATTGGTTCGCAAAATTTTGATTTCTTATCTTTTGGGGTAAATATGGAAGTGGGAATATTTTTTAGACAAAAAAATATTATTGGCAGCTTAATAAATCTTCTTAATAAGTGGAAAAAAGAATCATCTTTATTTGTTAGCCAAGATGCTAAAATTTCTTGGTGGGATCATGTTTTAATATTTATTTTTAGGTTTTTTTACCCCATTTTCTAATCAATTACTGAATTATTTTTAAGATCTCGGCGCCTCTTTGACCGGGGTCTTGTTTTTTTATAGAATTTAAGCTATTATATAGGCTAATTCAAATTATTTTTTAAATAAAATGTCATCCGACTTTATTAAAATTCGCGGCGCTAGAGCCAACAATTTAAAAAATCTTAATTTAGACATTCCTCGTAATAAGCTCGTAGTTATTACGGGTTTGTCGGGGTCCGGAAAATCTTCTTTAGCTTTTGATACTATCTATGCCGAAGGTCAGCGTCGTTACGTTGAATCTTTGTCTTCTTATGCTAGACAATTTGTAGGTCTAATGGACAAGCCAGACGTTGATATTATTGAAGGCTTGTCTCCTGCTATTTCTATTGATCAGAGAACTGTTGGTAATAATCCTCGCTCAACCGTTGGAACTATTACCGAGGTTTATGATTATTTCCGCTTATTGTATGCTAAGACCGGTGTTTCTTACTGCCCAAAATGTGATACTAAATTAAAAAAAGAGAGCATTGCTAATGATAAGAATAATAAAAAAGCAGAAGCCAAAGATAAAACCTCGTTTTATGTTTGTCCAACCTGTGATTTTAAAAGAACGGAATTAGAACCTCGAGACTTTTCTTTTAATTCTAGCTATGGTGCTTGTCCGGCTTGTGGTGGACTAGGAACTAAATTAGAGATCGATCCGGAACTTATTTTTAATAATAATTTAAGCATTAATCAGGGGGCTATTAAATCTTTAGCTCATGCTAATTCGAGTAATCAGGCCAACCTACTTATAGACTTAAAAAAATTAGCCGAAAGACACGGTTTTACTTTAGACACTCCAATTAAAGGATTAACTGAGGTTCAAAAGAATTATTTGTTGTTTGGTGATAATTTTTTTGGTGGTCTTATTAATTATTTATCTGATAAGTATAACAACACTAAATCTAATTTTGTAAAACAAGAACTTGAAAAGATTATGCATCTTTCGAGTTGTTCTAGTTGTGGCGGTTCTCGTTTACGCCCCGAAGCTTTAGCAGTTAAAGTTAAAAATTATAATATCTCTCAGTTATCAGATCTAAATATTGGTCGCCTTAAAGAAATCTTTCAGCAGTGGCAAGCCGAGGATAAAAGTTTTAATGGTAAATCGGTTATTGTGGAACCAATTATAAAAGAAATTGTAAAAAACCTAGAGTTTCTTTCTAAGGTTGGTTTGGATTATTTAACTATGTCTCGAGGCGCTGTTAGCTTGTCTGGTGGTGAAGCGCAGAGAATTAGATTGGCTACCCAAGTTGGATCTACGCTTAGTGGGGTGCTTTATGTTTTGGATGAGCCATCAATTGGTTTGCACCAAAGAGATAATGACAAATTGATCGAAACCCTAAAACATCTTCGCGATAACGGCAATACTGTTATTGTTGTTGAACACGATGAAAGCACAATGCTTTCCGCTGATTATCTAATTGATATTGGACCGGGGGCTGGTGAATATGGTGGGGAAGTAATTTTTTCAGGACTACCAGAAGAAATTAAAAATTGTCCCGAATCTTTAACTGGTGATTATTTAGCGGGGCGTAAAAAAATTCAAGCTCGTGGCATTACTCATAAAGACACTGGAAAATTTATTAAAATAGTTGGCGCTGCTGAACATAATTTAAAAAATATCGATGTGGAGATTCCACTGGGTAAATTAGTAGCGATTACAGGCGTCTCTGGTTCTGGCAAATCAACTTTAATGAATGATATTTTAGCCAATGCACTTAATAAGAAATTTTATCGTGCTAAAACTGAGCCAGGAAAACACAAAGAAATTTTAGGTTTAGAAAATATTGATAAAGTGATTGATATTGATCAATCGCCAATTGGACGCACACCACGATCAAATCCGGCCACCTACACCGGTTTATTTACTTATATCCGTGATTTGTATGCTAGTTTGCCAGAAGCAAAAATGAAAGGCTTGGAGGCTGGAGATTTTTCTTTCAACGTTCCTGGTGGTCGTTGTGAGAATTGTTCTGGTGACGGCGTAATCAAAGTGGAAATGCAATTTTTATCAGATGTTTATTTAACTTGTGATGTTTGCCAAGGACAGCGTTTTAAAGATCGAGTACTTGCAGTTAAGTATCAAGGCAAAAATATTTATGAGGTGCTAAACATGACAGTTAAGGAAGCAATGTCTTTCTTCCGCGACCAATCAGCACTCTACCACAAACTTGAAACCCTGCACCAAGTTGGGCTTGGCTATATTCGTTTAGGACAAGCGGCAACCACCTTCTCTGGTGGTGAAGCTCAGAGAATTAAATTAGCTACTGAATTATCAAGAAGAGCAACAGGTAAAACTTTATATATTCTTGACGAGCCAACAACTGGTTTACACTTTGCTGACATCGATAGATTGCTCCATGTATTGAACTTACTAGTTGATCAAGGAAATACAGTTTTAATTATTGAACACAACTTAGATGTAATTAAAGCGGTTGATTGGGTAATCGATATTGGACCAGATGGCGGTGATAAGGGGGGAATGATTGTAGCTCAAGGAACCCCGGCAATGGTTGCTAAAGTTAAAGAAAGTTTTACCGGTAAATATTTAAAGAAGATGATGTAAATAAAAAAGAGCAGACCCTTTAGTCTGCTCTTTTTAAAATTTATTTGCTTATTATCAAAAAGGTTATATAAGCAATGTATAAAAAGACCATTGTTGCTCCTTGCCATCTTTCGATGGTTCTTTTTTTACCTATAAACATTACTGAAAACAGAATAAGACTAGCAATTATAACCACTGCTATATCTAGGTTTGAACTTCTGTTAAATGGAATAGGAGTAATTACAGCACTAAAACCTAAAATCCAAAAAATATTAAAAATATTCGAGCCGATTACGTTACCAATAGCGATATCGGTTTGTTTTTTGTAGGCGGCAATTGCTGAAGTGGCTAACTCGGGAAGAGATGTACCAATGGCCACAATTGTTAAACCAATTAACGACTCGCTAAGATTAAAAATTTCAGCAATTTTTATTGCTCCGTCTACAATCCATTTGCCGCCCAGAGTAAGACCTAGTAAGCCAAGAATAATAAATAAGATGGATTTTTTGGTGCTTATTTTTTTTATGTCCTCCATCGGCACATCTCGATTATTCTTACTCACACTAAAACTGTAGTATAAAAAGGCGACAAAAAAAGTCAGTAACACCAAGCCATCCATTCGAGATAAACCATAAAAACCAGTCTTATCATTAACCATTAAACCCAAAACGATAATGGCTAATAAATTTAAAGGAATTTCTTTTAGGGCTGTATTTTTTTTAGCGGTAATTGGAAAGATAATTGCGGCGACGCCTAAAATTAACAGAATGTTAGCAATGTTACTTCCTAAAATATTGCCAATGGCTAAATCGGTGTGCCCTTCAATACTAGCTAGTAGACTAACCACAAATTCTGGAGCCGATGTCCCAAAAGCAACGATAGTGAGTCCAATAACAATACTGGGAATTTTTAATCTTTTAGCTATCGATGATGACCCATCAACCAATAAGTCGGCACCTTTTATTAAAATGAAAAATCCGACGATAAAAAGAAAATAAGTAAGCATAATATTTTAAATAGTTTCGAGTATTTTAAGTTCTAACTTTCCGGTTTCAGTATCTAATATTGCAAATGAAGACTTTCCTAAATATTCTGCCAGGGTTCCGGGATTAGCAATTATTACACCATCTTCTTGTTTAATCCATGGTTTATGAGTGTGTCCATGAAAGGCAAAATTGAAACTATTATCTTCCAATAAATATTTTTTAAGGTCAGTTGGTTTGTGGGCGATGATAATTTTTTGGTTATTAAGCTTAAATTCTAGTTTGTCTTCTGCATAAACTAAATTTTTAAATTTTTTAGCATCAGATGAATAAAAAGAATCAGCGTTACCTCCTACCATATAAATTTTGCCAGCAAAACCTTCGGCCAAATATTCTAGAGTTTGAGCATTCGCTAAATCACCACAAAAAATAAGACTTTCAATCTTATTTTTTAATATCCAGTTTAAAAATAGATTTAAATTAGGACGATTATCATGTAAGTCAGAAAAAACAGCAACTCTCATTAGTTTGTTTTTAATTTTATTTCGTAAGCCATTTGTTCTAGCTTTCTTAGATGTCCACGAGCTTGGTCGTATTTGGTGCGTAAGTATCCGGTCATATCAAAATCGATCAGTTGATCCATTATGTTGCTGGAGAACTTCTTTAATTTCTCAACTTCACCAAAGTTTCCTGAAGCGGCTTCATTAGTAGCCTTGCGAACCAGCTCACCCAATAAATCACAAATACCACCTAAGTAAGCATCATTGTCTAATTTTAAGGTTTTTACTCGGTCAATTTTTTCACCCTTAATAACCATGGATAATAATTTGGCTTCAACATATTCCTCAATAGCGGCGCGGTAAGCACCTTCCTCTTCAACTCTTTTAATACCAAATTTTTTCTCCAGTTGTAATAAACTTACCTCCATGTCTTTTAATTTGGTGTCGGCGGTTTTTATGTCATCACGATGCAAAGCAAAAATTGCTTTTTTAGAGTGGAACAAGACATCGTTTGATAAGGAAATAATTTGACGACGCTCGCTTTCTTGATTACGATAATCTTTTTTTAATTGTTCAATGAATTTTTTGTTAATCATAAAATTAAATTACTCGGAAAACTTCGTCTAAACTAGTTTCGCCATTTAAAGCTTTTAAAATACCATCAGCTACCATAGTGACCGTACCATTCTTAATAGCTGCCTGTTCTATTTCATAATCAGTAACGTTATCACTTTGAATTAATTTCTGAATGTCAGGGGTAACGGTAATGGTTTCATATAAACCAACACGTCCTTTATAACCAATATGATTGCATTTATCGCAACCGGTACTGGTGAAGAAGGTTAAATCTTTAGGAATAATAACCGCTGGATTATTTATTTGGTTTAAAATACTTTTTACTCGACTTAAAGTTTCTTCATCGGTAACCGCTGGTTTTTTACAATAAGGACAGAGACGACGGACTAAACGTTGACCAATAGAAAACTCTAAGGCATTAGCTAGAGCTTGTCTTTCCACTCCTAATCCAAAGAAACGAGAAATGGCGCCGGCAGCTGAGTTAGCATGAATAGTAGATAACACCAAATGACCAGTTGAGGCCGCTTCAATAGAAATTTTAGCGGTTTCGCTGTCACGAATTTCACCAATCATCATGATGTTTGGGTTTTGGCGAAGCAACGATCTCATCGCTGAAGCAAATGTGTAACCATGTTCAGTGTCGATTTGGGTTTGCATGATACCCGCCAGTTGATATTCAATTGGATCTTCGACAGTAATAATCTTTACATCCGGTTTATTCATTTGATTTAGGATACTGTAGAGGGTGGTGGTTTTTCCGGAGCCAGTTGGGCCAGTAGTAATAATTATTCCTTTTGTTTTGGTCATCGCTGCTTTTAAAGAAGTAAGAGCGGTTGCTGCAATACCTAAAGTTTCCATGCTTAAATTAGCGGCTGAAGTTGATAATAAGCGGATAACAATAGTTTCACCATAACCACCAGAAATAATTGATAGACGACAATCCATTTTCTTGTCGCTAAGATGTAAACTGAAACGTCCATCTAAAGTGGCCATTTTAACGTTAGTGACAAAGCCCGCTAAAATTTTCATTTCTGATAAAACTGGTAAGTATGATGATGTTGGCAGGTTAACAACATCGTGAAGAACTCCATCAATACGGAAACGAACCTTAACTAGACCCTCCGCTGGTTCAATGTGAATATCACCAGCATTATTTTGAATGGCTAGCGCCATAATTAAAGTTATAATCTCTTTTGAAGGAATGGTTTTAACAATTTCTGATAATTGAGTCACGTCCTGGCTAATACTACTAGCTCTTAACAAATCTTCATCACTAATTTTAAGTCCGCGACCAATGGTTTGTGAAACTACAATATCATACAGTTCATTAATGTAATCAAAATTACCAACCACACGATAAACCTCTTCTAAGGAAGAAATACCATCAAAACATTTCAAAACACCATCTTGAAGCATGGTAATCATTCCATTTTCAATCGCTTGTTGCAGAATTTTAAATGATGGCGATTTATCAACGGTTAACTGTTTAATATTGTCGGCCATGGTAAATATTTCATAAATACCAATACGTCCTTGATAGCCAGTAAAATTACAAGCCTCGCAACCATCGCCAGCTTTGTATAGCTGTGGCAGGGTGTTTGGGACACTTACGCCAGACTTCGGAGATATTACCGCTAAGATTTTATCAACTTGTTCTTTTTCTTCGGAACTTAGTTCATGTTTTTGACGGCAACTAGGGCAAAGGCAACGCACTAAACGTTGTCCGATAACAGCGTTAATAGATGGTACTAAGAAATATGGTTTAACCCCTAAATCAATTAAACGGGGAATAACACCAGCAGCGTCGTTAGTGTGTAAAGTAGATAATACTAAATGACCGGTAATTGAAGCTTGAACAGCAATTTCGGCGGTTTCTAAATCACGAATTTCACCAACCATCAAAACATTTGGGTCTTGTCTTAGAATTGAGCGCAACCCATCGGAAAAAGAATAACCTTTGGAATTATCAACCTGACTTTGATTAATTCCTGGAAGTTGATATTCAATCGGATCTTCTAAAGTAATTATTTTTGTTCCTGGTCGGTTTAATTTATTTAACACCGCGTAGAGTGTAGTGGTTTTTCCCGAACCAGTTGGACCAGTGGTAAGTATTAAACCGTTTGGTTTAGTTATTTCTTTTTTTAAGATTTCAAAAACTTCAGAACGAATACCTAATCTCTCAAATTCTAAAGAGGCCGAAGAGGAATCCAATAATCTCATTACCACACTTTCACCATAAGAGGTGGGCAGGAAAGAAGTACGAACATCTAGCTTGCGATCAGCCAGAGCGATACTAAAACGACCATCTTGCGGTTTGTCAGAGATATTGATTTTTACTTTTGACAGGATTTTCATACGAGTGGCGATTTTGCGCCACTTATCTCCAGTAATAACCGCCGCCTCTTGTAAAACGCCATCAATTCTAAGTCTGATGACTGAGCCCTTTTCTTCAGCTTCAACGTGAATATCGGAAGCCTTTACTCTAATAGCAGCCGCTAGCATTAATGTGATAACATCAGAAATATTTACCTCGTTTATTTTTTTATCTAGTAGATGATAATCAGTTAGTTCCTGTTTAAATTGATTAAGCTTTTCTTCACTAATTTCTACCATGCCTTCATAACGTTTTACTTTAGGTAAAGTTTTATAAAGCTCGAAGGCGTAATTTAAACTATTTTCGGAAACTAAAAAAAGACTGGCTTCAGAAAAATATTTTTCCGCCAAGTCTTTAACAAAATCAGAAATCTCGGGTGTATTTTTAGTGGTTGCTAACTTAATACTTTTGCCATCATAGTAAAAACAAACCAGTTGCAAACTTCTGGCGGTATCTTCGTCAATTAAAACTAGGGATTCAGGCCCAATTGGGAAACCTGTTAGATTAATATAGGAAAGGCCCTGTTGGTTAGCGCTATACTCAATTAATTTCTCAATTTCCTTAGCTTTAATTTCGGCTTGTTTTTTAGAAAATTTATCCAAGACGGAGCCTTCTTCTGGTTTTTCGTCGTGGATTAAACTATCTATGGAGGCCAAATCACTCATTTATGGTTTAACTTATTTTTTTGATTTACCTTTTTTCTTGTGAAACACTCTTTCTATCTTAGCTTTAACTTCAGATTTAATATCGTTTTGTAATTCAACAAATAGAAGAGTCCAGGTGGTTGTTTGGAATGTCATTAAGGCAGCAGCGATAACTACCATTAGCAAGAAGGAAAAAGCCGTAAACAAATATAAAGGAATAATGAAGTTAAAGATGATTAAGGTTAGAATTATTGGTAGTAAAACTACTGAAATAATAAAGATGCCAAATAATCCAATTAAGAAATTAATTAAGAAAAGCAAGATTGCCATTTCTAAACTAACTAACCAGTTTCTTTTGAATAATTCATAACCATGTTCAATCGATTTAACCAGTGTCTGCTTTTCTAGGACAACGCCAGCGATAGAATATTTGGTAATCAGTGAAACAGAAAGAGCAATCGGTAAAAATATAATAAAGAACAGAGTATAAATTAAAATTGCAAAACTAGAATCTTTAAAATATAGATAAATAAGAGGTAAGCTTAGTAGGGAGAAAATTAAAGTGATGATTATTTTGACAAAGATGTTTAATCCTAAAACTCTCCAGAATTTCTTGTCTGAAGTTGCCATTTCATCCCACAGGCTAATCTTTTTGTCTTTGTTTTTAGTATTTAAATAAACCTTTGACCACTTTACTAAGGTAATTTGTGATTTTACACACAACCAAATAACACCAAAAATAACCGCGGCGATAAGCAGCATCATCATTAAAATTAATAGCCCAGTTTTAGTGTCGGTAGAACAAATATTATATAGAGAAATCCAAAATGAAGAGTCGAACATGGTGGAGTTAGTTGTCATTTTGTCATAAACCCCAGAACCATAATCTTCATTAAGTAATTTGGTGAGTATTTGATATTCACCACCGGCTGATAATAAGAAGGCTAGAAAGCCAAATATCCACAATTTTTTATGTTGCTTGGTTATTCTCCAGGCAGAACCCAAAATTGAACGATAAGAAAACATAAATTTTTAGCTAATTTTTTATATATTTTAATTAAATTATACCCATTAAAAGAGATTGAAAAAAAAGAAAATCTCTGTTAATATTGTATCATATTTAAGAAATATTTTCCAAATCATTGCTGGCTATTTGATGAGGGTCAAGAGATGTTTCTGGCAAAACAAAATCTTAAATATGAATTCTAAAAGTTATAATTTAAAGTTATGGTTTATTTGGATGAAATTAAAAAGGAATTAAGTGAAGTTTTAGGTTGTTCCCCTAAAGCTTTTGTTTATCCACCAAATTCAGAGATGGGAGATTTGAGTCTACCAATGTTTGATATGGCTAAATCGAAAGGGGTTAATCCTGCAGAACTAGCAAAAGCCACGGCTGCGTCTTTTTCCGGTCTAAAAAACATTATTAAAGAAGTAAAGGCCGTTGGTCCTTATCTAAACTTTTATTTGACTCCAGAAAATTTTGTAAAACAGACAATAAAAGAGATCTGGGAGCGTCAAGAGAAATTTGGTGCTAACGAGTCCGGCGAAAAGGCTGGGGTTATGATCGAATATTCAAATGGCAACACTCACAAGGAATTACACATTGGCCATCTAAGAAATATTTCTTATGGTGATTCAGTTAATAAAATACTAGCTGCTAATGGATATGACACAATTCCTGTGTCATATATTAACGACTTTGGAATTTTTACCGCCAAAACTCTTTGGAATTGGCTAAAAAATCCCGAATATGAAAAATCAGATGCCCCACGTGGTTATTTACTAGGTAAGTGCTACAGTGAAGCCTCTTCCAAGATAGGTGATGATGAGGGCGCTAAACAAGAAGTTAGTGAGATAATGAAAAGTATCGAAAGTCGCACTGGGGATACTTATAAATTATGGCAAGAAACTAGACAATGGAGCATTGATTATTTCAATGAAGTCTATCGTGACCTTGGAATTGAATTTAAGGACACCTTTTACGAAAGCGATTTTATTGATGCTGGGCTTAAAATTAAAGACGAATTACTTCAGAAAGGAATTTTAAGATTAAGTGAGGGAGCGGTCATTGCTGACTTAAATGAGTATGGTTTGGGAGTCTTACCAGTTATTAGATCTGACGGTACCGCTCTTTATCCAGTTGCCGACTTAGCCTTAGCTTCGGCTAAATTCAATAAGTATAAATTAAAAGAATCCATCTATATTGTTGATGTTAGACAGAGTCTATACTTTAGCCAATTGTTTAAATTGGTAGAACTTTTGGGTTATAAAGAAAAAATGACTCATCTGTCTTATGACTTTTTAACCTTAAAATCGGGCATGATGGCCTCAAGAACCGGCAATGTTATTACTTATAAAGAATTGCTTGACGAGGCTCTTGCTAGAACCACCTCGGAGATTAAAAAGCGTCATGATAATTGGTCAGATGAGAAAGTTTTAGAGACGGCTCGTGGTTTGTCACTTTCGGCTATCAAATTTGAAATGATTAAAGTGTCGTCTGACAAAGTAATTACTTTTGATATGGAGGATGCTTTAAAATTTGAAGGTTTTACTTCCGCTTATCTTCAGTATACCGGCGCTAGAATCTGCAGTTTGATTAAAAAAGGTGGAGAATCTAGCGACAAAGTCGATCTTACAAAGTTAATCGATAAAAAAGAATTCAAATTGGCTATTAAGCTCGAACAATATAGTGATGCGGTTATAAAAGCTGGTGCGGAACGCGATCCCTCCGTTATCGCTCGTTATTTATTTGAGCTTGCTCAAGAGTTTAATGATTACTATCATGATATAAACATTATTAAAGCCGATAATGAAGTTAGGGATGCTCGTTTAGCTTTAGTTAAAGGAGTCAAACAGGTTTTAGAAAATGGCTTTAGTTTATTGGGACTTACTTATTTAACTGAAATGTAATTTAAATATAATATGACTTACGAAAAAGATGATTTAATGGACAAAATTGTATCACTAACCAAGCGTCGCGGTTTCATTTTTCCAACCTGCGAAATTTATGGTGGTCTAGCGGGCAGCTATAGCTACGGACCATATGGTGTTACATTAAAAAACAACATTAAACGTTTATGGTGGAAGAAATTTATTGAAGATCGTAATGATATCTATGGTATTGATGGTCCTATTATTTTACATCCTAAACTTTGGGTAGCCTCAGGTCATATCGGTGGCTTTAATGACGCCATGGTAGATTGCAAAAAATGTAAAAAAAGATTCAGGGCTGATCATGTTGTAGAGAGTGCTACCGGACAGGATTTAGAGGGCAATTTAGAGAAAATGAATGAAGCGCTAAAAAACATTAAATGTCCTTTATGCGGCGCTTCAGATTGGACCGAAGCTAGATTTTTTAACATGATGTTTAAAACCGATATGAACGGTATTGATGAGCCGGTTTATTTTCGCCCGGAAACAGCTGGTGCTATTTTTGTTGAATTTAAAAATGTTGTTGATACCATGAGACCAAAATTACCATTTGGTATTGCTCAAATTGGTAAGGCGTTTAGAAACGAAATTGTGGTTGGTAATTTTATTTTTCGGTTGCGCGAGTTTGAGCAAATGGAGATTGAGTATTTTATCGACCCCGAAATCGATTGGGAACCTCTATTTGAGGACTTCTTAACTAAGCAAGAAGAGTTTGCTTACGAACTAGGTTTATCGGCTAAGGAAATTCGTCGTTATGAACACCCAAAAGAAAAATTATCACATTATTCTCGAAAAACGGTTGATATTGAATTTGATTCGCCATTCGGTGGTTTTAAAGAACTGTTTGGTTTAGCTCATCGTGGTGACTTTGACTTAAAGAAACACAGCGAATTTTCTAACGAAAACCTGGAGTATTTTGATGGTACTACTAATCGTCGCTTTACCCCTCATGTTTTAGAACCAACCTTTGGTTTAGACAGGGCTATTCTGGTGACTTTGCTAGCCGCTTATCGTGAAGAGGTAATTGGCGATAACGACACTCGAATTGTTATGAAGTTGCCACCTAAATTAGCCCCAGTTTCTATTGCAATTTTTCCGTTACTAAAAAACAAACCCGAACTAGTAGAAAAAGCGAGAGAAGTTTTTGATAGTTTGCGCACAGAGTATCGTTGCGAATTTGATGACAACGGCAACGTAGGAAAACGTTATCGTCGTCAGGATGAAATTGGTACTCCGTATTGCATCACCGTTGATTTTGATTCCTTAGAAGATGATAGCGTAACTGTTCGTGACCGTGACACGATGGAACAGCCAAGAATAAAAATCAGTGAACTAAAAAACTTTTTTAAGGAAAAGTTTTAAAAATTTTTGCAAAAAATATTTTTTTGTTTTTAAAAGGAGAAAATTTTTCTCCTTTTTTGTTTTTTAAGAGAGACTGGAGCGAGAACAGGAATATTTTTTGTTCGGTGTATAAAAATTACCGGTTTAATTATAGGCAATAAAAATAAGGTTATTTCTTGTTACACAAAAAATAAAAATTATTTTTTTCGTTTTTTAAAAATATTTTAGAGCTCCTGGGAGAAAAAAAGTTTTTTTACCGAAAAAGTATTGCTAACTATAAACCTTGGATGTATAATTATAGTATAAGTTTCTCGGTCGAAATTTTTTAAAAAAGATTGTTTAAAAATTTATTTAAACATCACGTAGTAAAGGAGGTGATATTATGCCAGCTAAAAAACCTGCTAAAAAAGTAGTTAAGAAAGTAGCTAAAAAAGCTGCTCCAAAAAAAGCTGCTGCTAAAAAAGTAGTTAAGAAAGCTGCCCCTAAGAAAGCCGTTAAAAAGGCTGCTCCTAAGAAGGCCGTTAAGAAAGCTGCTCCAAAAAAAGCTGCTGCTAAAAAAGTAGTTAAGAAAGCTGCTCCAAAAAAAGCTGCTGCTAAAAAAGTAGTTAAGAAAGCTGCACCTAAGAAGGCCGTTAAAAAAGCCGTTAAAAAGGTTGCAAAAAAGAAATAATATTTCTTTATATAAAATCAATAAAGTTTATTGATTTAAAAATTATACATAAACCATCCTAGAAATAGGGTGGTTTTTGTAAACTTTAAAACTTTATCAAAAAATCATGTCGTCTGTGTTATGGTTGGTAAATGAAAAAGATATTTTTTATTGGCACAGCCTTAATAACGGTTTTTATTTTTTATCAATCTTATGCCTCTTGGTTTAGGATGGATAGTTTTAAAATTTTTTTCTTTGATGTCGGGCAGGGCGACTCGGCTTTAATTATTGCGCCTGGCGGCAAAACTATTTTAATAGACGGCGGTCCAGATGACAAAGTCTTGCGCCATTTGGGCGAGGCTTTGCCTTTTTGGCAACGCAAAATAGACTTATTAGTAATAACCCATGCTCACGACGATCATATTGCTGGTTTAATTTCCGTTAGTCGCCGTTATGAAGTTAAACAAGTTGTGTATAATAATTTGAATCTTAAAACACCAACTCTAGAGACGTTAACTAACATTTTTAAAACCAAGCGACTTAATATGACTGCGGCACATGACGACATGAGTTTTAATTTTGGTGGCAATTGTTCTTTAGATGTTTTATCGGCTAGCAAAGAAATTTCTTTAGATGAAAATGATTATTCAATAGTAACTCTGTTTAATTGCTTAAACAAAAAAATATTATTAACCGGTGACGCTGGAAAATATATTGAAGATTATTTACTTAGTAAAAATAATAATTTAAAGTCGGATATTTTAAAAATTTCTCACCATGGTTCAACTTCGGCTAACTCTGAAAATTTTTTAACGGCGGTAAATCCTCAGTTAGGTGTTATTTCAGTGGGGCAAAATAATAAATTTAATCACCCCAATTTGACAATTTTGGAAAGACTAGAAAAAATGGCTGTGGATATCTACCGGACAGATAGGCGGGGTACTGTGATTTTTTTAGCTAATAATAAAACAATAAACCTCATAAAATAACTGTGTATAAAAGCACTGGTTTATACCCTTGACAAAGATTAGTTGGTGTGATATAGTTAATCGTTAACAATTGAAAAAGAAATAAAGGCCATTTTAAACGGGTCAGGCACGACAAGCATGGGGATGTTCTTGCTAGGGTTTTTTGGGCTTACAAAAGCTGATGAACAAGCAGTTATCATTTTTTGTGAGCTCTGGAATTCCTAGCAGATATTTTCTTGCCTACCCGTTTAAGCTGGTCTTTTTTTATTGTTAAAATTAATTTCCTATGTTAGCCTTTATTTATAAATAAAAAAATATGCCAAAAAATAAACAAGAAATTTTTCAGTCACTGCTTGGTCTACACAAGATATTATTGGAAAGTCAGAAAGCAGAATATGAAAAAACTTATGGAGCGATACTAAACACTAATCAATATTTTCAGTTAGTTGTCAGTCATGAAGACTTTGCTTGGCTAAGACAGCTATCAGCCTTAATTGCTTCTTTCGATGAAATTTTAGAAAGCGATAGTCAGGATATAAGTGCTGTTTCTTGTGAGATTATTTCATTATTAACTGAAGGCGCCAACAAAGACTTCGACCTCCATTTGAAAAAAATAATCGACGATAATTCGTCGCTGGTTGAGTTAGTGAGTGCTCTAGTTGAATCATTAAAAAACCCTGCTTAATCGCAGGGCTTTTTTTAATTAGTTTCTGTGGAAGTGGCAACGGGAGTCGAGGTGCTAACGGTTATTGGCGTCGAGGTAGCTTCTGCTTTTACCCCCACTAAACAAACTTCTTGCCAGGGAACATAGTGTGATTTAAACCTGGTAGATTTATTTTCACCGTTTGCATAGGTAACGCTGTAATCAAAGTAAGCATCAGCACCATTATGGGCTCTTTCGGTACACTTCTTCTCGCCCGGTTTTAAGTCAGTGGTTTCAATAATCTTAGTCGGCGCTGGTTTAGTGATGTTATAGATAACTGGCTTGCTTGATGAGGCGATGCGTCCATCTTTTTTACCCCAAAAATCAAAATAGATGTCATTTTTGACTATTCTTGATTGAATTAAAACATAATTTCCAGTGTCGTTTAAAAAGCGCACATCAGGCCACGGATCATAAACCGCGGCATCTGTCCCTGCTGGTTCGTAATAGCTAACACGGTAAGAATGATTTTGTCTGGCGGTAATTGGTAGTCCTGATTCTAGAGCTGATCTAAAAATTGTGGTTGCTACTTGGCATAACCCACCACCATACTCGGGAATAGTTTTGTTGTTCTTAATAACTAACTCTGGTAAATAACCGGCAGCCGCATCAATCTCTCCTAAGGTCTCAACTAGTGAAAACTCTTCACCAGGAGCAATAAGCATTCCGTCAACCGCCTCAGCTCCAACCTTGATATTATGAATACGATTAGCTGGTGAGCCGACAAAGTTTGAGTGTCCGGTGCCAATTATTTCTTCGATATTTAAACTATTAGTATCCTCGGTTATTTCACTTTTTACAGTGTCTATTATTAATTCAGATTGATTGCTTTTGTTAATTAAGTATTGTTCTCTAATATTTAAGGCGCTATTTTCTAAATTTAATTTATAACCGTCGCTACCAATCTGCCAACTCGACATCTTGCCGTTTTTAATTTCATAACGCGGAGTCTTGGCTTCTCGATCAATTTCAGGGGCGATTTTATTTTTTAAATACTGAGCAATCTTATTCAAATCAAGAGAAATTTTTAAATTATCCTTGTCTCCAACGCTGGTTATCCAAGAAGCTAAGATATCATTTTTTACCGTCCAAGTACTGCTGCTAGCCATTAATTTTAAATTGCCACGAGCGATCAGTTCTTCAGCCTCGGGTTTTAATAGCTCTAAATCTGAAGCGTAAACAGTTGGTCTGGCGGTGATAGTCTTTAGAACAATTTTATTATTGTTTAGAAGGCGGAGTTGACTTTCAATCTCGCCAAAAGCTAAATCGAAATCTATTTTAGTACCAATTTTTTCTGGTTCAATAGAAAATTCAACATTAGAGCCAGAATATTTTTTTACGTTAAAAGCGGCATTCTGTGGTTCAATTTCCACATCTTTAAGATTTTCTTTGATAAATGTTTTAGCTCGCTCTTTGTCAAAAGAATAAGGCATCTCAATAATCTTTTCCGAAAAAGGATTCTTAATATAGTTTATTAGGTAAGAAAAGAAAGAATTTTCGGGACTAGTTTCGGCAATCATTTTTAAAGCCTCATCACGATTATAAATAAAAATTGGAAAACTTAAATCAGAGTTCATCGCGAGTACTGATGGTAAAGTAATCTGGTTGTTGTCGTGAACAAGTAAAATACCCGCAGCTTCTAATCGAGAAGCCTCATCATCAATCTTCTTTTCAGCCTCATCAATAGTTAATCTCTCCAAAGAAATATTGCCGATTTTTATACCGGGATTAATGCGGTTTCGATAATTTTTTTGCCAGTTATTATATAACAACCCCAACGAAACTATTATTGTTATTAATAAAAAAACCATTATAAATATTATGGTCTTTGGCTTGTGTTCTAGTTTTTGCATATTTTTCTGCTCAGGCGCTTATTTTTTTTCCACCCAAGAGTTCATTAAGGATTTCTTTGGCAATAATATTTTTTGGATTAGCGGTTTCACAATTAATTTGTAAATTTAAAGTTTGTCCGATGTTTAAATTTTTTGGGAGTTTTTCCAGCGGAAGATAGACAAGATTATTTTCCTGATCTTTTAAAATAGCTTGGTAACTAGACATTTCTTTGACTGTGAGTTGGTAATTCATCTGGTTTATTTGGTCTTAATTTCAATTTTGTTGGGATTAATCTTATGTAGAGTAATAACCAGAACTCCGTTTTCCAGTTCAGCGTCAACTTTATGGTTATCAACTTCGGCTGGCAAAATGATTGAACGAGAAAAAGATCCGGAAAAACATTCTTTATAGAAATAATCTTCTTCTAATATGCTTTTGTCTTCTTCTTTGTAACATTTAATTGTTAACAAATCATTGTGTAAGGATATTTTTAAATCTTCAGGAGTTACCCCTGGCATGTCCGACTTAATAATAATCTCCTTTGGCGTTTGATAAACATCAATTGCCAGTTGCCCTTCCAAATCTTTTTCCTGAGTCCATTCGGGAACCATTGGGTATTCCTCTTCTTGATTCTCAGATGAACTCTTTTTGGCAAATAAGTTGTTAAACATATAATTGAGTATTTGATGTGGGCCCGTGCAGACTCGAACTGCAGACCTCTACGATGTCGACGTAGCGCTCTAACCAACTGAGCTACGAGCCCTAAAATAGGCACTCCACAACTACTAATATTTATATATGTTATCAGCTTTAACGGTAAAAGTAAATAATAAAAAACAATCATTTTACCGATTGTTTTTTTATTGGTGCTCCCAGATGGAATCGAACCATCGACCCCCGCTTTATAAGAGCGGTGCTCTAACCTCTGAGCCATGGGAGCGCTCATTTTATCTTATTTATATATAGCACTAGAGACCTTATTGCGCAAGATTAAAGCTTTTTATTTGATAATGTTTTTTAATTTTTCTTCTAAATCAGTTAAATATTTTTTACTGACCTCATCTAAATCTCCCTCAATACTTGCTTGGGCTATTTTTGAGTTTCCACTCGGCAAATAATCTTTTAGAGTTTCTAAAGCATTAATGTTTTTTACGGAATAAAGTAGAATTTTGTTCTGGTCATTTTTAGGATTTTCAAAAATGATAGTAATTATTTTTGCTTCCGGGATATTAATTATTAACTCGTCTATAATGTCCAATAAACTATCTTCTAAGGCCTCAGCTGATTTAAAATCATCACGTTTAACTTTTGACCACACAACTTGTCCGCCGGAAAGAGTGTTTAAGTTATTTAGAACTCGCCCCCACAGCTTTAAGGTTTTAAAATTTCGTGAGTGATATAATTTATCAATAATTTCTTCACGGCGGCCACCTAGCGAAATCAGTTTAGAGGTGGCAAGCAGTGTATGTGGTGTTAAATTAGAATTTCTAAAATTTCTAGTTCCAGAAATGACGCCTGATAATAAACAAGTAGCGATGTTTTCATCAATAAAATCGGGCCATTTCTCGTTTATCAGTCTAAAAATTATTTCTGACGCCGTGGCGCTATTTAAATCTACTAAATTAATTTGTCCGAACTCTTCGTTGCCAGACTGGTTATCAATGTTAATGATGGTGGTTTTATAAAAAAATTCCACATTATTATCATAGATTTCTCCAAGCGATTCTAAATCAGTGGCACCGATGGTGATAATTAAATCATATTTAAAACCACTTTCAGCCGTGCTAATATCCTCTGCTTTAAACCAACCATTTTTTGGGGCAACAATGAAATTTATTTTTTTATCTTCAATATTATATTTTATTTGACTGACATCAGTTTGGCTGATGTCGAGGGAGATAATAAATTTACGTAAATTATCTAACTTATTTTTTATCTTCATGTGCTCTGGTAAAAAAGACCACAGGGTGCTCTTGGCAGACGGGGCGGCGGTTATTTCCACTTCTTTTTCCATCTTTTTTAAAAGTAGAAAAATTGCTAAAGATGATGAAACCGCATCACCTTTCCAGTCGGTCGGGAAAACAATCAGAGGGCGCTGACTTTTTTCTAACTGTTTAAAAATTTGTTCGTAAATATTTAACATCTCGCTTACTTTATTTTAGAGAGTGACTTCTTAATATATCGTTATTTTAGCCTTAAGTCAAGGCACTTTAAGCATCGGTTTTTGGTTGACTATTAGGCTTTTTTTTGGTAATTTAGAGAGTATGAAACAAGAATTAGACAAAGCTTATATCCCTCAAGATAATGAGGACAAAATTTACAAAATTTGGGAAGATTCTGGTCTTTTTAATCCCGATAATCTTAATTTACCAGAAAGTGCTCCGTCGTACACTATCATGCTCCCACCACCAAATATAACCGCTAAACTTCATATTGGCCATAGCTTTATGTTGGCTATTGAAGATTTGTTGATTCGTTACCGAAGAATGAACGGTTATCGTGCTTTATGGGTTCCGGGAACCGATCACGCAGCGATTGCTACTCAGATGGCGGTGGAGAAGAAAATTTTTAAAGAAACGGGGCAGACTCGTCACGATTTAGGTCGTGAAAAATTACTCGAAGAAATTTGGAAGTTTTTAAGAGAAACTCAAGCCACTATTTTGCATCAAACTAAAAAGATGGGCTCATCGCTTGATTGGTCACGCGAGGCTTTTACTTTTGATGAAGAAAGACAGGCGGCGGTTAATCGCATGTTTGTCGATATGTACCGCGAAGGCGTTATTTATCGTGGTGAGAGAATTGTTAATTGGTGCCCTCACTGTCATTCTACTTTAGCAGACGATGAAGTTGAATATAAAGAACAACAAGCTAAACTTTATACCTTTAAATATAGCGCTGATTTTCCAATTTCAATTTCTACTACTCGTCCAGAAACTAAACTGGGCGATACTGCTGTGGCGGTCAATCCTAAAGACGAACGTTATAAAAAATATATTGGTCAGGAATATGATGTTGATTTCTGTGGACAGGCTTTACATATTAAAATTATTGCTGATCGCAATGTAGAATCAGAATTTGGAACCGGGGCACTTGGTGTTACTCCAGCTCACTCAATGGTTGACTGGCAAATGGCGACCGTTAATGATTTACCGGTTATTAAGGTTATTGATGAAGACGGTAAGATTCATGACGGTTTTGGAAAATATTCTGGATTAAGCGCCGATGATGCTCGAAAGTTGGTCGTCGCAGAATTAAATTCTCGGGGACTCATGGAAAAAGAAGATGATTTAACTAATAATTTATCAGTTTGTTACCGTTGTGATACTCCAGTTGAGCCATTACCATCTAAACAATGGTTTGTTGGCGTTGATGTTAAGCTTGATAGGTTGGGAGGCAAATCTTTAAAAGAAAAAGCTTTAGAGGCCGCTCAAAGTAAAGATATTGAATTCATTCCCGAACGTTTTAATAAGCGTTATCAAGACTGGATGGATAATTTACATGATTGGTGCATTTCTCGTCAGATTTGGTTTGGTCATTCAATCCCTGTTTGGTATAAAGGGGAAGGGGTCTATTGCGGTGAAACTGCGCCAGAGGGTAATGGTTGGATAAAAGATGAGGATACTCTAGATACTTGGTTTTCTTCAGGCATGTGGACATTTTCTACTCTCGGCTGGCCAGATAATTATCAGGATGGCGTTAAATTAAATGATTTAGCTAAATTTCATCCAACACAAATACTTGAAACCGGTTATGAAATTTTAACTCTTTGGGTCTCACGCATGGTGATGATGTCCTTTTTTGCTCTGGGAGAAATTCCCTTTGAAAAAGTTTATTTACACGGAACTATTTTAGATGCCAAAGGTAAAAAAATGAGTAAGAGTAAAGGCAACGGTGTTGATCCGCTTGATGCTATTTCTGAATATGGCGCCGATGCACTTCGCTTGTCACTTCTTATGGGCTCTACCCCAGGAAACGATAGTCGTTATAGCGCAGAAAAAATTGAAGCTAAAAGAAACTTTATTAATAAGCTTTGGAACGTCTCTCGTTATATTTTAAGTAATTTAAATTCGGAAACTAATTTACAAGGCGATGTTATTCCCAAGGCAAATACTTTAGCTGATCGCTGGATTTTAAGTGAACTTATTAGTACTCGCATCAGCGTTAAAAACCGTTTAGAAAATTTTGAATTTTCACTGGCCGCCGAAGAATTAATCGACTTTACTTGGAATAAATTAGCCGATTGGTATTTGGAAATTGCGAAAATTGAAAAAGACAAGGACGCCATTTTAATATATTTGTTAAAAAATATTTTAATCATGTGGCATCCGTTTATTCCGTATGTAACCGAGACCATTTGGGCTCAACTTGAGGATGGCTTGTTGCTCGTTAAACAATGGCCTAAAGATGAAGCTTTCGTTTCTGATGTTGAGGCTGTTTCTGGTATTAGTAATTTACAAGAAATAATTATTTCGATTCGTAATGCTCGCCAAGAAAATAAAATCGAACCAGGAAGAAAAATAAAAGCACTCATCTATACTAAAGAATCATTTATTACTGACTCTATTGAAATTATTAAGGGTCTTAAAACCGGTATTAGTGATTTAGAAGTTAAAGAGAGCGGAGAAAAGCCGACTGGCTCAATTGCGATTGCTACCGCATACTCCGATATTTATTTGCTTGACGCTGTTGATAGCGAAAAAGAAAAAATTCGTCTTACTAAAGAAAAAGAAAATCTAGAAAAATTGATTACTAATTTGAAAAATAAATTAAGTAATGAAGAATTTGTTGCCAGAGCTCCGGAAAATATTGTTAAAGCGGAAAAAGAAAAATTAGAAAGCTATTTATTAGAGCTTGATAAAATAAATAAATTAATTGTATGACCTTAAAAAAATATTTAATGGTAATGGCGATTGCCACCGCTATTTGTTGGACAGTTTTTTTATTTGTTTCCAGTGTTATCAATCCTGAAACAACTAGTGGTTTAGGTTTTTTTCTATTTTATTTAGCCTTATTTATGGCTCTTTCAGGAACCGCCTCTCTAATTGGTTTTTTAATCCGTTTTGTAGCATTGCGACATGAGTTAGTATTTAATGCTGTTAGAGTCGCTTATCGCCAATCATTCATGTTCGCTCTTTTTATTATCATTACCTTAATTCTGCTATCTCAGAACTTATTCACTTGGCTTAATTTAATAATGTTGATTGTAATATTTTTGGTATCGGAAACAATTATGATTCATTCTCAAAAAACTAGATAAAATATATGAAAACGAAGTTAGAACAATTAAAAGAAGAATTTTTAAAACAGTTGCAAAACATCACCGACTCAGAAAAGTTACGTGAGTTTGAATTGAAATTTTTGTCACGCAAGGGAGAACTGGCTACCCTGATGGGGACAATCAAGGATTTAAGTGATGAGGCTCGTAAAGAAGTCGGAGCTTTGGCTAATGGAATTAAAACTGAACTACAGGAACATTTTAATAATGTTAAAAAAACCATTGAGAATAAAAAAGCTGAAAACACCGAGGTCGATGTTACTTTGCCTGGTAAGAAAATTGAAAACGGACATTTAAATCCTCTCACCTTGGTTCAAAATGAGATTGAAGATCTTTTCTCTTCAATGGGTTTTATGGTGCTTGATGGTCCGGAACTTGAGAGTGATTATTATAATTTCGAAGCTTTAAATGTTCCACCTCATCATCCTGCCCGCGACATGCAAGACACTTTTTATATTGATAAAAAAAACAAAGATGGGGAATACGATTTACTAATGCGTACTCAAACATCTCCGGTACAGGTAAGGGCGATGAGAAAATATGGGGCACCGCTTAAAGCAATTATCCCTGGAAGAACTTTTCGTTGTGAGGCAACCGATGCTCGTCATGAACATACCTTCTATCAATTAGAGGGAATTATGATTGATAAAAAAATCAATTTTGCCAACTTAAAAGGTGTTTGTGAGATCGTTGGTAAAAAACTTTACGGACCAGAAACTAAATTTAGAATGCGTCCTAAATTTTATCCTTTTGTAGAACCGGGTTCAAATGGTGAATATACCTGTTTTTTGTGCCAAGGAAAGGGTTGTCGTGTTTGTAAACACACTGGTTGGTTAGAAATTTTAGGTTGCGGTTTAATTCACCCTGACGTTCTTCGCGCTGGTGGCATTGATCCTGAAGAATATTCTGGTTTTGCTTTTGGTTTTGGACTGACCAGACTTGCCATGCTCAAATATGGTATTGATGATATCCGTTTATTTATGGGCGGAGATGAACGTTTTACAAAGCAATTCTAATTACGAATATATATGTTATTATCACTTAATTGGTTAAAAGATTTTATAAAAATTCCCAAAGGGATTACTCCTGAAGATTTGGCTTTGCGCTTAACAATGCATACTGTAGAAGTTGAGGGTTGGAGTGACCAGTCAGTTTCTTTTAAAGGTGTTGTTATTGGTAAAGTGCTCACCGTTGATAAACACCCCAACGCCGATAGACTAAGAGTTACGACCGTTGATATTAAAACCGAAGTTTTAACAATTGTTTGTGGCGCTCCTAACGTTGAAGCTGGACAATTAGTGCCGGTAGCGACTATTGGTGCAGTTCTACCTAACGGTCTAGAAATTAAAGAATCAGAAATTCGTGGTGAGAAATCTTATGGCATGATTTGTGCTGAAGATGAATTAGGTTTAGGCAATAATCACGATGGCATTATGATTCTTGATAAGAAAGCAAAAATCGGTGAACCTTTTGCCAATTATTTAAATTTGGATGATATTATTTTAGAAATCGATAATAAATCTTTATCTAATCGTTCTGATCTGTGGGGTCATTATGGAATGGCTCGAGAAATTAGTACTTTTTACGACGAAGATTTGAAAGATTACAAAGAATTTTTAAAGCCAGAAATCGTTCAGGGCACCGAAAAACTAGATGTTAAAGTTGAAGACAAAAAACTTTGTCCTCGATATATGGCCTTGGCTGTTAAGGGAGTTAAAGTTGCCGAGTCACCTCGTTGGTTAAAAGATAGATTGATTGCGGTTGGTCTTCGTCCAATAAATAACATTGTTGATGTAACTAATTATGTAATGTTTGAAACTGGACAACCACTTCACGCTTTTTCTCGAGATCAGGTTTCTAAAATAATTGTTAGAACTGCTAAAAAGGATGAACACATTGAAACTTTGGATGGTAAAGAAAGAGAGCTTAGTGAAGATATGTTAGTTATCGCTAATGCCGATGGTCCGATTGCGGTGGCTGGTGTTATGGGCGGACAAAATAGTGGGGTAAGTGATACTACCACAGAAATTGTTATTGAGGCGGCTCATTTTGATGCGGTTTCAATTCGCAAAACATCTGGAAAACTGGGACTTAGAACTGATGCTTCGATGAGATATGAAAAATCTTTAGACCCAAATTTAGCGGAGATTGGTTTGCGCCGTGCTTACGCTATTTTAAAAACAATTTGTAAGACTGCTGAGCCTAGCAGTGAAATAGTTGATATTAGTAACTTTTCTGTTAATCAAGGGCCAATCAGTTTGAGTTTCTCTTGGATTAACGATAAGATCGGTCAGATTATTCCTGAAAAACAAATTATTAGTATTCTTGAAAGGTTAGGGTTTATTATTGATGCTGATGGTGAAAATTTGAACATCACTATTCCTACTTGGAGAGCCGCTAAAGATGTTTCAATTAAGGAAGATATTTTAGAAGAAATTATTCGTATTTATGGTTATGACAACATTGATACAGCCGCTCCATTGGTGTCTTTAGATATCCCAGAAGTTTTAAGTGAAAGAATGTTGGAAAGAAAAATTAAAAATATTTTATCAGGCAGTTTAGGTTTGAACGAAGTTTATAATTATTCATTCACTTCAGAGAATCAACTTAAAAAACTAGATTTAGATTTTTCTAATTATTTAAAATTAGTTAATCCAATTTCTGATCAGCAGACAATCTTACGCCAAAATTTAGTGGTCGGTTTACTTGGTAGCGTTAAGATTAATCAATTCAATTTCGATGAAGTTCGTTTGTTTGAATTGGGTCGCGTTTATTTTGATACTCCTGGTGTTTTTGATAAGGCGGGAGATGACAAAGAACGCCTACCTTATCAGGCTAAGCGAATCGCTTTTGTTTTATCTGGCAAAAAAGGAGACTATTTTGGAGAAGCTAAAGGTATAATCGAAAACCTGATTAAACAAATCTTTGGTGGAGTTTGGGAAACCGAATTTGTTATTATTGAAGACTTCCCAGCCTATAGTGATATTAAAAAATCAGTCAGAGTAAGGGTTAATGATCGTGATTTAGGATTAATCGCAACCATCAAAAATGAAACTGCTAGCAAGTTTGGTTTAAAAAACGAAACAGTAACTGCTGAACTTAACTTAGCTGAAATTTTAGCTTTGTATTCCGTTTGTCCACTTGTTAGATATGAAGCGGCCCCTAAATATCCAGCGATTTCTCGTGATCTAGCTTTTGTAGTAGATGCAGGAATGATGTATAATGATTTAAGAAGAGAAATTAAATCATTTAATGAATTAATTACCGAAGTAGAATTATTTGATAGTTATCAAGGAGACAAATTAGGAGAAGACAAAAAAAGTTTAGCCTTCCATGTTATCTATCAATCACTAGAACGCACTCTTCGCGCCGAAGAAATTGATGAAATCCAGAATAAGCTTATTGCTGAGTTAGAGGAAAAATTTGGCGCTCAAATCAGAAACTTTTAAACTTAAATAATCTATAAAATTTTATGTTCGAAACTTCTAGTGATGTTTTAAACCTAGTGCTCTCGGTTTGTATCATCGCGCTAACGTTCTTTTTATGTTGGGGTATTTATTATTTTGTGGTAGCTGTTCAGAAATGGTACCGCATCACCAAAAAAGTTGAGACTGCTGTTGACGAGGTTGAAGGAATAATTTACAACGTCAAAGAGAAATTACACGGCAGCGCGGCCTATTTATTTACCGCCGGAGAAGCTCTTAAAAAAGTATTTGAATTTATTCAGGAAAAAAGAGCCGAGGCTAAATCTCGACCCAAAACTGCTAAAGCTAAAACTAAAAAGAAGAAATAAGAAATAAAAAAATCGCTCCGAGAAGGAGCGGTTTTTTTATATAATACCCTTAACTTCCTGCCAAAATCTTTTAAAATAGGCGACCATAAAATCGTGTCGGTTTTTTGCTATCTTTTTCCCGGTTTTAGTTAAGATTTTATTTTTGATGTTTTTTAATTTAAATTCATATTCCATAATAGCGGTGTCATCAATTGTATATGATTGGTCTTTTTTTAGTTCTATTAACTTCTTTTCATTGCCAGTGTACATCGAATGTCCTAAATATCCAGCAAATAAAAAATCACGGCCAATGCCAACAGCCCCAATGGAATCTATTTTATCAGCATCAAATAAAACTTTAGCCTCAATTGTTTTGGGTATATTTTGGTTGCGATACCGATGACTAATAATACAGTGACAGATATTATCGATTGATTTTTGGTCTATTTTGTATTTATGTAAAATTTTGTTGGCTAGTTCCGCTCCTTTTTCGGCATGACAAAATTTACCACGACTTTTCATTTCTTCTTTGCGCCCAATATCATGTAACAAACAAGCAATAATTAAAATATCTAAATCAGCGCCTTCTTCCTTGCCAATTTCAAGTGCTAAGTTACAAACTCTTTCAACGTGTGACCAGTCATGGCAGCCGCTAGCACCCACAAAAAACTTTTTGGCCTCTGATTCTATTTGTTTAATTGTTTGTTTGGATATTTTCATAATTATTTTAAGCCAATATAGGCAATCATGGTTTCTAATTCCTCGGGGTTATCACGTCGATAAGAAAAATACTTATTTGGTAAGCAGTAAGTGCATTCTTCGCTTGTTTCTATGTTGTTAACACCCAGATCAGTAAGCTGATTTTTGATAATTTGTGACAGGTTTATGTATATTTTATCTTCTTTGGTAATTAAATCAGATTCTTGAAATTGACTAGCCACATCATCTCTAACTTCAAAATGGCAATCTTTAATATGTGGTCCAATAAAAACTTCAATATCATCTATATTTGAATAATAATGATTTGTAAATTGATTGATGACTTTTTCTACGATTTTTGAAGCAACACCACGCCAACCAGCATGAGCAATAGCTACAACATTTTTATTTTTATCATAAAAATAAATAGGTAAACAATCGGCTGCTGTAATTGTTAGTAAATGATTTTTATTATTGGTGATTAAAGCGTCGCAATTTGGAATACTAATATTTTCTGTTAAATTACCAACAATAACAGCATTGTTTTCATGGGCTAAACTGGCAGAGATTATAATTTTAGTGTCTAATTTATTTTGTTTAAAAAAAGACAGACGATTTTCTAATGAGCTTTTCATCGGACCGTCTTTCTTTTGCGATATTCCTAGATATATATTTTGGTTATTATTAAAATTCATAAGCTGTCTGCAACTTCTTTTAGTTGTTGCGTAACTTTTGCCACGCCTCTAGCGTTACGATTATCAAGAACTAAAATGTCGTGTCGAAGTTTAAGGTTAAAAGTTCCTTCAAATCTCCAATCATCACCTTGCATTACAGTTTCGATAATTTCTTGTAGTTCGTGCGGTGGAGCATTAAAAGCCACAGCAATCTTTTTAATAGTCTCTTCTAATAATTCTATTGTTGGGCAGGAAATATTATACTGGTCGCCGTTACAGACAGATTCAAACGAAACCTTTTCTGGGGCTGGAGTTGGAGGCAGTGTAAAATTTTCGTAATTGTTCATATATTTTCTATTATACCATTTTTAAAAACACCCCTAACAGAGGTGTTTTTATAGGTTTAATAAATTGCTTTAGTTTTAGCTTTGGCTTTTGGCTTTTTCTCACCAGTTTTTTTAGCCGTGGCCTTTTTAACTCCGCCTTTAAAGCCACATTCACGGTTGCTACACTTAACGGTTTCAGTTTTGAGGTCTTTAATCATTAAAGCCTCACATTTAGGACAGAATTCGCCAGTTGGTTCACCGTAATAAGCATTTTTACAGGTTGGGTAGTTGTCGCAGGCATAGAAAGCGCCACGCTTGCTGAATTTTTTAACAATGTTACCGTGTTCACAAACAGGACATTTTACGTCTGGGGCGTCGCTGGTTTTAATATTCTTAATATTCTTACATTTAGGGTAAGCAGTACAAGCAAGAAATGCACCATAGCGACCATTTTTAACCGCCATATCAGCGCCGCACTTATCACATTTTTCGCCAGCGTATTTTTTAGTCAGTTCTGCTAGTTTTGAATTTTCTGGAGTGTCAGCTTTAGCTTTGTCGCCATAAGACTTAATATTTTTACAGGCAGGAAAACCGCTACAAGCTAAAAATTTACCATAGCGACCAGTTTTAATAATCATGGGCGCACCACACTTATCACATTTTTCCTCAGTTGTTTCTTCGGGCATAATGTCGGTTTTATTTATTTCCTTATATTTATTTTCTAGATTAGCGTGAAAATTGTTATAAAAATTACTAATTACTGGTTGCCACTGTTCTTCACCTGCCGCCACTTTATCTAAATCATCTTCCATTTTGGCGGTGAATTTATAATCAATAATTTCTGGAAAGTGAGCGATTAATAAGTCAGTAACTACGAAAGCAATGTCAGTTGGAGCTAGTTTTTTGTTGTCATCACGTTCGACATAGTTACGTGCAATAATAGTACTGATTGTTGGTGCATAAGTTGATGGACGACCAATTCCATGTTTTTCCATCTCTTTAACTAAACTCGCATCGGAATATCTTCCGGGAGCTTTAGTAAAATGTTGTTCACTTCTAATGGCAATTAAATCCAGAATGTCTTTAGCGGTAACAAGTGGTAATTCTTGTTCACTAGTTTTTTCTTTATAAACTTTTAAGTAACCAGGGAAGTCTAAAACTTGTCCGCTGGCCCTTAGTCCATATTTATCAGCTTCAATATATATAGTAGTGGCACTTAAGATAGCGGCCGGCATTTGGCTGGCAACAGATCTTTCCCAGATTAATTTATATAATCTGTATTGTCCTTTTTCTAATTTTTCTTTTAAATCATCCGGAGTTTTCATTACCTCGGTAGGACGAATTGCTTCATGAGCTTCTTGAGCGTTCTTATTTTTGTTTTTAAAGACTCGAACTTCTGGTAGTGAATATTCTTTTCCTAAATTATCGAGCAACCAAGTTTTAGCCTCACCCAAAAACTTACCGGACAAATTTAAGGAATCGGTTCTCATGTAAGTGATATAACCTTGCTCGTATAATTTTTGAGCTAGGGTCATAGTTTGTTTAGCGGAGTATCCTAATTGTCTATTAGCACTTTGTTGTAAGGTTGAAGTGGTAAATGGGGTTGGAGCGCTTTTATTTACTTTTTTCTTTTCAACTTTTTCTACGGTATAAGTTGCGGTTTCTAATTCTTTTTTGTAGACTTCGGCTTTTTCAGCGGTGATTTCTAGTTTTTCTAAGTTCTTATTTTCAATTTTATATAACTCAGCACTGAATTTTTCTTGGTTTTTGGTTGCCAGGTCGGCGGTTACACTCCAGTACTCATCGCTTTTAAAAGCTTTAATTTCTTTTTCGCGTTCAACAATAAGACGCATCGCTACGCTTTGCACACGACCAGCGGACAATCCGCGGGTAACTTTTTTCCACAAAAACGGTGATAGTTCATAGCCTACTAAACGATCTAAAACACGACGAGCTTGTTGCGCGTCAACCATTCTCATATCAAGCGTTCTGGGATGTTCTAAGGCTTCTAAAATAGCATCTTTGGTAATTTCGTGAAAAACGATTCTTTTAGTTTTGCTCGAATCTAGTTTCAACGCTTCAGCCAAATGCCAAGCAATAGCTTCTCCTTCGCGATCTTCATCAGAAGCTAAAATAATAGTATCAACCCGAGCAGCTTGCTTTTTCAAATTGGTAACTGTTTTTTTGGCAGTAGTAGGAATAATGTAACGAGGAATGAAACCATTTTCGATATCAATTCCCATGTCACTTTTCGGCAGATCACGAATATGACCGAATGAAGATTCGACTAAATATTTTTTATCTAAAA
>CAZHYP010000004.1:0-157 GCA_964536885.1 uncultured Gammaproteobacteria bacterium
GTCGCTTGTTTTATGTGGCTATAACTCGTGCCAAAGAAGAATTATTTATTACTGGAGCTAAAGATTACGGTGGCGCTCGTGAGAAAAAACCATCACCATTTATCGCTGAGATGAAATTAGATGTTTTCGAAGTTGGTGCAGATCAGGATTTCTCTAA
>CAZHYP010000004.1:167-29244 GCA_964536885.1 uncultured Gammaproteobacteria bacterium
GTTTTCTTTTTCACAGCTAGCTGCTTTTTCTACTTGCCCGTTGCAATATAAATTTGCTTTTGTTTTAAAAATTCCAGCGCCAACTGATAAAGCATCTTTAATCTTTGGTCGCGTACTACATAATGTTTTGCATGACTTTTTAGAGCCACTGTAATCTAATGATTTACAGGCCTCTTTATTTGGTAAAAAAGAAATTAAGTTGGATGAGAAAAAACTTTTAAAATTGTATGAAGAGTGTTGGCAATCAGATGGTTATAGCAGTAAAGAAGAACGAGAGAAATATTATGATAAAGGAAAGAAAATTTTAAAAACTTTTTGGGCTAATCTACAAAATGATGGCTTGCCAGAAATTTTATTCTTGGAAAAAAGTTTTACTTTTAAAATTGGTGAGGGCATAATTAAAGGAGCCATTGATCGAGTTGATAAATTACCAGACGGCACGCTCGAGATTATCGATTATAAAACCGGTGGCCCTAAGGAAACCCTACAGTACTCCGACAAACGACAACTGATTCTTTATAAAATATTTTTAGAAGAGTTCTTAAAGATTCCAGTCTCTAAATTAAGTTATTATTATTTAGAAGGAACTTATAAAACTTCTTTTGAAGCTAAAGATAAAGATGTTGAGAAACTGCGTCAGGAAGTATTAGATGAAATTGCTGAAATTAAAAAAGGACAATTTCCACCAAATCCTAGTGAAATGTGTAAATATTGCGATTTCCGTGATATTTGTCAGTGGCGTTATTAATATAAAAACTTTATGTCTTGGTTTAAATGGCGTTATTTTCTATATATAACTATTGTCGGTCTATGGGCAATTTGGTTTATTAATATTCGCATCATGTTCAATGCTAATGACATTGCAGTTGATTGTGATAAAAGTATCGATAATTTTCCTGTGGGCATTGTCTTGGGCGCTAGGGTGATTGGTGCTACTCAAGTTAGTGATGTTTACGCCGACAGATTACAGACAGCAGTTAATATTTATAAACAAGGGAAGATTGCCAAGATTTTAGTGTCTGGCGACCATGGACAAGTGACTTACGACGAAGTAAATGCTGGTCGAGATTATTTATTAAAAGAAGGAGTTTTAGCCTCGGACATTTTTTTAGATCATGCTGGTTTTGATACCTATGATTCCATCTATCGCGCTAAAAAGATTTTCGGTATCAATCGAGCTCTTGTTATTACTCAAGAATATCACTTGCCACGCGCTTTATACTTTGCTGATAATTTAGATATAGACGCCCTAGGTTGCCGAGCTGACTTGCATGAATATGTTGATATAAATAGAATGAAACAAAGAGAGGTACTTGCCAGAGTAAAAGCTTGGATTAGTACAATGTGTAAGGTTAAGCCTAAATACATGGGAGAAACTTATGATATAACTGGTGATGGTCAAAAAACTTGGGACCGCATTAGTTATTAATAATTTTATGGAAAACGAAGAGAGAATTGTTAGTCCGAATGAACAGAAGAGCGAAGATGCTTTTGATTTTTCGTTGCGCCCTAAAACACTTGGAGAATATGTTGGACAAGAAAAAGTAAAAGCTAATTTGGAAATTGCTATCTCGGCCGCTAAAAAAAGATCAGAGGCAATGGAACACGTTTTACTTTATGGTGCTCCGGGATTAGGAAAAACCACTTTAGCTCACGTTATCTCTAATGAGATTGGTGCCAATATTAAGGTGACCTCGGGTCCAGCGATTGAAAAGAGCGGTGACTTAGCTGCTATTTTGACTAACTTGGAAGAAGGAGATATTTTATTTATTGATGAAATTCATCGATTAAACAAAAGTATTGAGGAAATTTTATATCCCGCTATGGAAGATTTTGCACTTGATATTGTAATGGGCAAAGGTCCAAGTGCGAGAACTCTTCGTTTAGATTTGCCGCACTTTACTATTATCGGAGCCACTACAATGGCGAGTTTATTGTCAGCGCCACTTCGTGATCGCTTTGGCCATATTCATCATTTAGACTTTTATGAACTAGATGAAATGGAGCGCATCATAAGACGTAGTGCTAAACTTTTAAGCGTTGAGCTTGATCAAGGGGCGGCAAATTTAATTGCCACTCGTGCTAGAAAGACTCCACGTATCGCTAATCGCTTACTTAAAAGAGTTCGTGATTACTCTCAGGTTAAAGGTAGCGGCTACATTGATTTAGAAATTTGTGAAGAAGCTTTTAAGATGATGGAAGTTGATATTTTAGGACTTGATCATGTTGATAGAAAATTACTGTTAACAATTATTAATAAGTTTAAAGGCGGACCCGTGGGACTCAATACCTTATCGGCCGCTACTGGAGAAGATATTGATACTATAGAAAATGTTTACGAACCGTATTTGTTGCAACTAGGTTTTTTAGATCGCTCTCCTCGCGGACGAGTGGTCACGGAAAATGCTTATAAGCATTTAGGATTGGATAATGTTAGTAAATAATTATGAAATATAGTTTAAGTGACTTTGATTATAATTTACCACCAGAATTAATTGCTCAAGAGCCAATAAATCCGCGCGATGCTGCGCGGCTTTTAATTGTTGATAAGACGGCGAAAAAAGTAGAACATAAAAAGTTTTCAGATATTGTTGATTATTTAAAAAAAGGTGATGTTTTAGTTGTTAATGATTCTAAAGTTTTTCCGGCTCGCTTATTTGGTCATAAAAAAAATACTGGTGGGGCAGTGGAAGTTTTCTTGCATAAAAAAATAAGTGATAATATCTGGGAGTGTTTGCTTGGCGGTAGGGTCAGTGTTGGTTTGGTTATAGAACTATCTCCAAAATTTGAAGCCATTGTTAAAGAGAATAATCAAGATGGTACTTGGCAAGTAGAATTTAATAAAGCCGGATTAGATTTTTTTTCTGCTGTTTCTCGAATCGGTCATCTGCCACTTCCGCCTTATATTAAAAGACCAAAAGATCAAAAAGAAGATAAAAGGAATTATCAAACTATATATGCTGCCAGCGATAAAATTGGTTCAGTGGCAGCGCCAACAGCCGGACTTCATTTTACGCCACGACTGCTTAGAAAAATAGAAGAGAAGGGCGTGGTTATTGAAAGAGTAACACTGCATGTTGGGTTGGGCACTTTTTCGCCAGTTAAAACTGAAAACATTTTAGAGCATAAAATGCACTCCGAATTTGCGGAAATAGATACCGCAACCATAAAAAGACTAAAGAAGGCTAAGGAGAGAGGGCATAGAATCATTGCCGTTGGCACTACCAGTGCTAGAACCCTAGAATCCTGGGGGAAAGTTGATTTTCCTAATAAGTATTCCAGCTGGACGGATATTTTTATCTATCCAGGTTATAAATTTACCACCGTTGATGCTTTAATTACCAATTTTCATTTGCCAAAATCGACCTTACTGATGCTTGTTTCCGCTTTAGCTGGCAAAAAACTGATGGAGCGAGCCTACGAGGAGGCCGTAAACGATAAATATCGCTTTTTTTCCTATGGTGATGCGATGTTTATTTACTAATATTAAATAAAAAATCGTGTATTGTTAGCTGTTTAAACCGGGGGTTTGCTTTTTTTTATTTTTAGTGTTAGAATAGACAACAGTTTGGTGAAAATGTTATCTTTAATTTAAGTAAAATTACACCACAAATAGCCCAATAGATCATTATATGTTCAAAAAGATTTTTTTGTTTTTACGTGAGCTTATTAAGTTAGCGGCCATTGCTTTAATCATTATCGTTCCGGTCCGCTATTTTTTAATTCAACCTTTCTACGTTAAAGGAACTTCAATGGAGCCAAATTTTCATAATTTTGAATATTTGATTATTGATGAGCTTAGCTTCCGTTTTGAGGCCCCGAAAAGAGGAGAAGTAGTTGTTTTCCGTTATCCTCGTGATCCTCAAGAGCATTTTATCAAAAGAATAATTGGGTTACCTGGCGAAAGTGTTCAGATTAAAAATAATCATGTTTATATTTACAACGAACAACATCCAGATGGGTTTATTTTAAATGAAACTTATTTAGATTCTGATGAAGTAACTTTAGCTAATAATGAAAACAAAGTTACTTTAAAGGAGAATGAATATTTCGTTTTGGGAGATAATCGTGATGCTTCTCAAGATTCACGTATGTTTGGTGCCGTTAATTCCAGTTTTATTACTGGACGCGTCTGTCTTCGTGGTCTGCCAATAAGTAAGGCTAAAATATTTACAAAAGATAATTTACCAAAATATTAATTAATATGCCAAAGCAAAAAACTACGGCTCCAGTTAAAAAAACTGCTCCACGTCAAACTAAAGAAGTTTCTGATGTAAAAAGAGTGGAAAGAAAAAGTGCCAAAGCGGTGGCTCGTCTTTTAGGTTTAAAAGATTATGTAGCGACTGATTTTTTAAGTTGGGATTTAGCTCAAACTAAAGCTTGGGAGCTTGCTCGTATTTTTGGTTTTTCCGCTTTAAGAACCCCAATTGTTGAAGATTTTGATTTATATAAAAAATCTACCAGAAAAAATTCTGATAAAGAATTTTATTTTGTTGATTTTGAACGCGGAGAAAAGGCAGTGCTTCGTCCAGAGCTCACTCAGGGCATGATTCGTGCTTACATCGAAAATAAAATGGATGAACTTCCTCAACCAGTCAGACTATTTTCTGTTGGACAAATTTTCCGTCAAGAAAAAATGCAAAATGGAAGATATCGTGAATCTACCCAATTTGATTTAGAAATCATTGGTGAAAAGAAGCCGATGTCTGAAGCAGTTATTATTAATACTGCTTATAGATTTTTTAAAGAGTTGGGCGTTAATGTCCAATTGCAAATTAATAGTTTAGGTGACGCCGATTCTCGCAAAGAATTTAATAGTAAATTATTAGCTTTTTACAAAGAACGCGGACGAAGATCAAAACTTTGCAATCATTGTAAGAAAAATTTGGGTAAAAATTCTTTGGCGCTACTTGATTGTCGTGAAGATTCTTGCTCAAAAATAAGGGAAGGAGCTCCTCAAATCGCCGATTATTTATCAGCGGCTAGTCGTGAGCATTTTGGAAAGGTACTTGAGTATTTAGATGAATTAGGAATTCCTTATAACTTCAACTCCTATTTAGTTAGAGGTCTTAGTTATTATAATGATACTGTTTTTGAATTCTGGCCAGTTAGTGAAGACGGCTCTGTAAGTGGTAAGTTAGCTTTGGCTGGTGGTGGTCGTGCTGATTCTTTAGTTGAAAGTCTAGGTGGGAAATCAACTCCAAGTGTTGGCTTAGCAATCGGACTAGAACGAGTGATGACTAAACTTAAAGAGAAAAACTCGGTTGCTACTTACGCTGATGAGGAAGAACTTGTTTATATTGCTCAGATTGGTGAACAGGCTAAGACTAAAGCTTTATTACTTTTTGAAGAACTTCGAACTGCTGGTTTTAATGTTAGACAATCTTTTTCGGTTGATAGTTTAAGAACTCAGATTGAAGAAGCTAATGCGCTGAAAGCTAAAATAACTTTAGTATTGGGCAAGAAAGAAGTAATGGATGAAACAATTTTAATGAGAGATATGGAATCGGGCGTTCAGGAAATTGTGGCCCAGAAAAAGATAAAAGAAAAATTAGATAAGAAAATAATTAGAAAGGTGGGTGTTATTTATGGCTGATTTTAAAAGAAAGTCTGGAGAGAGTTTTGAAAGCTTCTTACGAAAATTCAAAAAGGCTTTGAAGAACGGTAAACGTTTAGAAAAGGCTCGTGAGAAACAACACTTAGTTCCTAAAAAAACTAAGCGTCAACAAAAGAAGTATGCTCTTACCAGTTTAAAACTTAAAAAAGAAAAAGACTTCTTACGTAAAACTGGTAAGTTACCAGAAGAAGAAATGAGAAGATAAGCTATAAAAAAAGAACTCCGTTAATTGGGAGTTCTTTTTTTATTTATTATTTATTCCCGGAATAAACCTTTTAATATTTTCGAGGGTTGATTTTTTGGCGTATTGTTTAATGTGGTCTCGCGCTCTTTTAGTTTTAGCAAATTTTATCCAATCTTTACTTGGGTGCTGGCGACTTTTTTCTAAAATAATTTCTACCAGGTCACCGTTTTTAAGTTCTTGGTCTAGTTTTCCTAATTTATCATTTATCAGAGCCCCTGAGGCGTGATTGCCAACATTACTGTGAACGGCATAAGCAAAATCAATTGGCGTTGAGCCTTCTGGTAATTCAAAAACATCCCCCTTCGGCGAGAAAACAAAAATTCGATCTCTAAAAACGTTAAGTTGAACATTGTTGATAAACTCCGAAGTGTTGGTAATTTCTTTTTGAACATCAGCAATCTCTTGTAACCACTTTGGTTGTTTTTCAAACTCTTTATTATTCTGTGATTTATAATACCAATGAGCCGCAATACCATAAACTGATTCCTCATGCATCTCTAGTGTTCTGATTTGAAATTCAACCGCTTTACCTTCGGGGCCAAAAACAGTGGTGTGTAGTGATTGATAACCATTTGGTTTTGGTACGGCAATATAATCTTTAAAGCGATTAGGTTTTGGTTTCCATAGGGTGTGAATAATTCCTAATACTTTATAGCAGTCATTGATATCGTCAACGATTAAACGCAGCGCAAATACGTCATAAATTTCGTCAAAACGACGATTTTTGTTTTGCATTTTTCTCCAGATGCTATATAAATGCTTGAAACGAACTTCGATATCGTAATTTACCCTAGCCTCTTCAAGTCTAGGAGCTAAAATATTTTTTACTTTTTGGAAAAATAAATTTCTTTCCGCTTTCTTTTCCACCTCATATTCTTGTTCTAAACTATTAAACTCTTCGGGGTATAAAAATTTAAAACATAAATCCTCCATTTGCCATTTTAGGCGCCAAATTCCTAGCATTCCGGCGATTGGAGCGTAAATTTCTAATGTTTCTTTGGCAATGCGACGTCTTTTTTCTTCTGGCAGGGATTCCAATGTTCTTAAATTGTGCAGGCGATCACAGAACTTAATAAAAATAATTCTAATGTCACTGGTCATAGCAAGAAACATCTTTTTTAGATTTTCTCGGTAACGTTCAATCCCTCGATACTTGATTTTTCCTAATTTAGTTACACCTTTTACTAGTTCGGCTACATCAGCACCAAAGTTTTTTTCAACGTCTTCAATCGAGCTGTCCGTATCCTCTGGGACGTCGTGTAATAAACCAGCTGTAACAGTGGCTAAATCAGCTTTCATCTCAGTAAGTAAATAGGCGGTATGAAGAGGGTGATTGATATATGGTTCACCATTTTTTCTGACCTGTCCCCTATGAGCACTTTCAGCAAAATCATAAGCTAACCACAAAATTTCCGCATCAATTTGAGGATGATTTTCTTTAAATTTTTTGACAATTCTATCTATAGTCATATCTTTTTCTTTTTTATCATTTTCTGTTATAATTAGTATAACATAATAAGTAAGATTATTATAAATAAATGAAAAAAAGTCTAACTTCTTTTTTGAAAAAAATTGGCCTGCCTCTTGTGGTATTTTTGGCTGTTTTTTTGTTAGTTAAAGCCGGTTTTGCAGCTGACACGGTTGATGTTGGCATTGATACCGTTGGTAATAATCTAGTTATTGGTTCAAACTCTCCAGTACAAACAATTATTAAAATAATTCAAGTTCTTTTAGGACTTCTTGGTTTAGTGGCAGTGGTAATCATTATGTATGGTGGTTTTTTGTGGACTACTTCCGGTGGCAGTGAAGAAAAAATAAACACCGCTAAAAAATTATTACGCAACGCTGTTATAGGTATTATTATTATTTTATCATCTTGGGGAATTACGGCTTATATTTTATCTGTTTTAACTGGAGCCACTGGTTCTAATAATTACTCTCCAACAGCTGAAAATGGTCGTTCTCAAAATTTAAGTTTAGGAACCATGGGTTCGTGTTCCATTGAGTCAGTTTTTCCAGCCCCAGAGGCAACTGATGTTGCTCGTAACTCTAGTATTTTAATTACTATTAAAGAAGCCTTGCAGCTTGATACAATTTGTATTAATAAAAACAGCAAAGCCCCTTGCGCTTGTGATAATACTCCAAATTGCAATTATATTAATCCAAGCAATATTCAAATCTACAAAACCGCCGATGGTAATAGTAAAAATACTAATTTAACTGAGGTTGAGGTTTCGGTACCGACAGGAAACAAGACCTTAGTTTTAAAGCCGGTTGGTTACTTAGGAAACTCTTCTGGCAATGTTGAATACGCCGTTCGTCTTACCAATGATATAAGAAAATTCGGTGGCGATAAATTATTTTCTACTTGTTCTTCTGATTTTTTAGAGTGGAAATTTGAAACTAATACTAAGCTTGATTTAGAAGCCCCCCAGGTTTTGTTAGGAAGCATTTTCCCTCCAGTAGATAGTGCCGCTGATGTAGTAAATGTTAATTCTGAGGCTAAGGCCGCAAAGGCTCAAATTATAGTTACTGGTTGTCCAAAGACATATTCTCCAGCTAGCAAAGCGTCAATTACCAAAGTTGGCTCTTCAGTTTTGGCAGACTTTGTGGCTGATCCCAATTATTCAGGAGCTATTACTGATTTTAATGTTTTAGTTTCTGGGGGTAAATTAAAATTATTCAGTGGTAGTAATTTATTGGGTGCTAGTGATATCACCGATAATAAAGCTACTTTTAATGGCTATTTTACGATTACTCTTTCCAGTGTTATTGAAGGCAATTCCTGGAATTTGGTTATTAAGCCAGTAACCTCAGCACAAACTCTAACGGTTGGTGCTATGACTTATGTTTTTGTTAGCACTAAGTCAAATAGTGGCAATGAAATATTAGTGCCGGCTACTTGCTCACCAGCTAACATGGCCGCCAATATCGAACTCACCTTAAGTGGCAATTCAAATATTATTACCACCAGTAATGGGGGAACAATAACTTTATTTGCTAAAGAGACTGGCGTTTCTGGCAATAGCCTAGTTCTAACTTCAAATGGCGACGGCCTGGCAATTACCAAGTTTTCTGGAGGTGCTGATAAGAGTGACTCTTACACAATTAAAGATTTGAAGGATAAACCAATGAATTCAGTAATTCAGGTTACTTTCAATGAAGCCATGAACCCAATGGTTTTATCAGGTACCGCTGACGAACTTAAATCTTACGTTAAGGTGGTTAATGCTAATTCTTCAGCTAAATCAAATGGAGAAAACTGTAGCGATAATGCCGACTGTTTGTCTTATGACTGTCAAGCGGGTGTCTGTGTCGGCAACTATGTTTCTGGAAAATTTTCTCTAAGTAATGCTTATAAAACTCTAGAGTTTATTTCTAATAAAGAGTGTGGTGTAAATAGTTGTGGCGAGACAATGTATTGCTTGCCAGCTGGAAGTCATTTGGCCCTTAGAATAAACGCCGCTAGATTAAAAGCTTGTTCTTCAGTCAGTGATTGTAGTAGTTTAGCCCCTTATTCCGATTGTATTGCCGGTGCCTGTCGAGATGTTGCTCGTGGTATTAATTATCCTTTAGCTGATTCTTTAAAGCTCGACGGTGCGGTTGATTTGTCTTTTAATTCTTTAGACGGTAATCGCGACGGTCGCGCTGATGGACCAGTAACCGCAGTGTATCCTTATTTTGTGGAAGGTGATAGCAACGTTAATAAACGTGATGGTTTTGAATTTTCTTTCTGGATTAGCAATCAAATAAATTCAGTTCCACCAACTATTTCTTTAACATCTCCACACTTAGAAGAAACTGGAGTTAAATTAGCTAGCCCCGTAGTTATTAACTTCAACGATTTAATGATGAATAACACCTTGAGAACCGGTAGTTTAGTAATGAACAACGGTCTAAGTAGCACCGAACACAAATTGATTAATCTCAGAAGTTCGGTTGATAAACCTTTAGGATATTGGATTGTTAGTGAAAACAAAGAACAGGGAACGCCAGACGGTGAGCCTGATTATACTTCTATTAAAATCTTACATTCAGACTTTTTTGAATCAGTAACTTATATTTCGCAGATTGGTTCTGGTGTAAAAAATATTTATCAGAATTGTTTTAAACCAAGTATTGGTCCTGGTTGCGTTAATTTGAACGATGCGAACCCTTCCTGCTGTTTTGGTTCTGGTACTAATTCTTTAAATTCCGATGGTAGTTGTGTTAATTAATTTTTTGATATAAGTATGTCTAATAAATTAAAAAGTTTTCTGATTTTAACCCTGGTCTTTGGATCGGTCTTGTTATTGACGACCCCAATCTTGGCGGTCGACACCGGCGTTAGCGTCGTTGAAAACAGCTCTCTGAAATTAGGAGACACTAGTCCGGTCAAAACCGCTACCAACATCATTAATGTTTTAATGGGACTTCTTAGTTTATTAGCAGTTTGTTTAATTCTTTACGGTGGTTTTGTCTACATGACATCAGGTGGTAGTGAAGAAAAAATCGATCAAGCAAAAAGAGTTTTAAAAAATAGTGCCATTGGCTTAGTAATCATTCTGTCCGCCTGGGGTATTACATATTACATCCTAACTACTTTAGTTGGTGTTACCGGTGGTTCAGGCAGTGGTACTGATGGTTGTACAAACGGCGCCAGTGTTTCCTGCGGTTGTGGCGGTGCCCAAACTTGTAATGGCGGTACTTGGGGTCCATGTTTAGGTTCTTCCTGTAATCCAATTGTTAACAGTGAAACTAGTTGTGATGGCAAAGCTGCGGTTGCACAGTGTCAGGCCGACAATGATTTATGTGGTACCGACTATACTTGTGATGAGGATACTTGTTTGTGTAAACCAAAATCTAGTTTAGGTGATTCCTGCAATGCTGGCTCATCTTCAAAGTGTACTGCCGATGATAATTTATGTGGTCCTTATTTAAAATGTGACCCTGATTCTTGTGTTTGTGTTGGCCCTCCGGTAATTACTGGCATTTCTCCAGCTGGTGGTTTTTGTGCTAACGATATTAATCGCGGTTGTAATAAAGATGCTGATTGTTTGGGAGGTGCTAAGTGTGATACTTCCACTCCTAATGGCGCTGCTAATAATTTTATAACTATCTATGGTTATAACTTTGGTACCAGCTCTAATATTTTTGAGAATTTTTTAACTAATGTTGATTTTGAAAAGGGAGCTGTTGGTGCTGTGCCAACTGATTGGACCATTGCTTCACAACAACACTCTAGTGTCGGCATTGTAAAAGATGTTTTTAAATCTGGCAGTCAGAGTGTTAGAATTCATCAAGATCCAAACTTACCTTATCCAGGAACTTGTACTAAAGTGGTCTGTGATGACATGAGTAATTGTACTTGGAATAATACTAATAAGACCTGTAATTTTACTGGTACCGACCAAGCTCACATGAGTGGACCAGCGGTATACTCTGAGGGGCAAACTTTGGTTTGGGGAAATTCTTATAACGTGATGTGGGCTAAGTTAACTTATAATTTAGCACCACTTAATTTCCAACCAGGTGAAACATATTCTATTCAGTTTTATTATAAAGGAAAAACTGCTGCCAATACGGTTGTGCAAATTTCTCCTAACTTAGGTTGGTCTTCTCAGTGTGTTGGTTATGATTATTATGCTGCTCTTAAATCTGGATACACTTGGAATGGTTCTAAAGTAATTCCAACTCCCGCCGAAGGTGTTGATCCTTGTGGTATGGGTAAAACTTGTTCAGAACAAGCTAATACTTGTTGTATGAACACTCCATATCAAAAGAGATGTTATGGTTCTCTTAACTTAACTTCAATTCCTGCTGGTAATGTTGATGACTGGACTCTTTATTCATATACCTTCCAATATACTCCAGAAATGGATACCTGGCTTAACTCCGCTGGTAAAAAAATAATTGAATTAGGTTTATCCATTGGTTATAACCCTACTGGCTTAGGAACTGATCTATATATAGACGATTTTACTGTCACTAAAGTTCTAAGCACGGGGCAGGTTACTTTCTTGGGAGCAAATAGTTCTCAATCACAGTTAGCTAATTTCCCAAAACTTTTAAATCCTAATTGTGTTAGTTATTGGACCGATCGTCAGATAACAGTCGCTGTTCCAAGTGGTGCTGCTACTGGCCCGATTCAAATTAAGAGAGAGGGAAATTTAGATGATAACATTGATACTACCAGTGATGATAATGGCCCCAAGGTTAATGATTTTGTAAAAAATAATATTATTCGCCCTAGTATCTGTCAGATTAGTCCTACTCAAGGTGCTTTGGGTTCAAAAGTTGGTTATCAGGGTATAAATTTAAAAAATAGTGTTGCTTATTTTGGTGAATATTCTAATTCTTATAAGGGTATTAATTCCACCTTCTCGGCAGATAATTTATCAGGGCAAACATTAGCACCAAGCATTGTTCCTGGAGAGACCACCACTTTTGTTGAAAAAACCACAACCAGCATTGCTCAAAAAAGTAACGCTTTAGTTTTCGTCAAAGAACAAGAGCCAGAAGCTGGTCCTTATATTTCGTCTTTCTATCCTACAACCGGTTCAGCTGGACAGTATATTACTATTTTAGGAAGTGGTTTTGGTAATTTGCGTGGTAGCCGTCAAGTTTTATTTGGTGACAAAGAAGCTTCTTATAATTTCCCGGATGTTTGTTCTAATTCCGTTTGGAGTGATAGTCAGGTTATGGTTAAAGTTCCAGATGGTTTAGGCTCTGGAAACTACCAGATCAAAATGAATTTGGGAGATGTCACTATTAACACTGATTTACTTAGCCCAAATAATACCTTTAAATTTGACCCTACTCAAACTTTAAAAACAAATATTTGTAAAATTGACCCTGCTCGTGGTCAAGTTGGTGATAAGGTTTCTCTTTGGGGTGAAAATTTTGGAAGCACTGGAACTAACGCCCTGGTTGTCTTTAATCGAGGAGTTAGCACTTCTTCAAAAATTATTAGAGACGGTGTTGCTGATAAAATTGAAACTTTAGTTCCTGTTAGTGACGCTGGAATCCCAGCTATTACTGGACCAGTTCGCGTCATGAAGAATAGTGAATGGGGTAATGAAGTTAACTTTACTGTCGGAAAATGTACTAGCAATAATGAATGCAGTGCTTCAAGTCCTGTTTGTTGTCCAGCTAATACTTACAAAACCGGTTCTTGTGCCGCTTCTTTGTTGTCTTGCTATTTTGATGTTCCTAATTCAGTTTACGAAACTAAATTTAATACTATTTTATCTGGTGCTACTACAACTGAAAAGTTTGATAGTTGTATTGGTATGGCCGCTTTCTTTGGTGGTTGCCAGACTGGTCAGTTCTGTCCAAATTCTCCAGGAAAATGTTCACCATTTAATCCAGTTGCCCCAGAAGTTTTAGGTGATTGCGGTAGCGCTGCTTCGCCATGCGGTGCCTTGTCTTATTGTAAAGATAATCCTTCCGATTGTGTTTACAATGCTTCTAAGGATGCTTGTCAGACAATAAAAAAATGTCAATTAGAAAAAGAAATTCCATACACTTTAGGTGGCGTAAATTATAAAGGCACTCTTAGTTGCCGCGCTTATAACGATAAGACCAGCGGCAAAACATTTTCAGTTACTCAATTGAAAGTTAGTACTTCTTGTCCGGCTGGCTGGGTTAGTGTTGGTGGCGGATATTGTGTTAACGCCGTCCCGGTTCCTTGTAATTTATGTTCTGCTGACTTTAGTTGCCAAGAGGATTCAAATTTAGCTGACACTTATGGTGTTTGTCAGTCTAATAAAATTTGTGGCGATGGTGCTTCCTGTGAATTTAACAAAGGAAAATATTCTTGTTTCAAAGATCAAAATGCCTCTTGTGATTGTTGTTGCGAAATAGGTCAGGACGCTAGAGACTGTTGCGCTCCTTTAAAATGCGCTGGCACTTGTGGTAGTGATACCACCAACGACGGTTCTGGTTATGGAAGTTGTTCCGGTTGTGATATTGCTGGGGCCACCACCCAACAAAAAGATGCGGCTTGTAATTGTGATACGACCAGTGGAAAGATTTGCGATACCTCTAAACCCAGTGGCGTTTGCGTTGACTGTGCCGCTTTAAGTGAAACAGAATGCGGAAATCATACCGGCCAATGTTGTTTTAATTCCAATAAAGGCGTCTGTCAGGGTGGTAATGGAAACTTACTTCCTGGTGGAAAATGCGCTTTCTATGACTGTGATGCTAATAATAAGAATACCTGTAATCAAACAGCTACCACAACCGGACAATTTTTAGCGACTTCAACTTGTGTTACTAGTTGTGCTACCAGTCCACAAACCATCTGTGATTTAATTGGAAACGATTCTAGCAAATGTTCAGCACAAGGAAGTTGTTGTTTTGATGGTAAAAACAATAAATGTGTTAACGGAACTGACAAATTGAATATCTCTGGCACTAATTATTGTGCTTATTATGATTGTAATACCACTACCAAAACTTGTAGCGGTGTCGCTAGTACTACTGGCAGCGTCTTAGGTTTGGAGGCTTGTCAAAAAGACTGTTTAAATGATGTTACTTTACCTGGAGTATCTTGTGCCACTGAAACCCCTGGTTCTTGTAATACTAATTTCTGTGGAAATATTGGAGACCCTTTAAGATGTTTATCAACTACTGGCGCTCCAACGGCTAGTGATTGTGGAATTTGTTGTTGTGAACCAGGTAAAACTAATGGTAATTTAACTTGTTTAGCTAATAAGGGAAATTGTACTGGTGGCAGTCGCGGTTTATTTTGTGGTTGTAGTGCTGATACAGAATGCGGTAGCATTTCCTCACAGGGTTGTGGTGCTGACACTTGTTGCGGTGCTCGTCCTGATATTTATATAACCAGTCCTTTTGATAGCGAGCGAAATGTTTGTCGCAATCGACAAATCGAGATTACCTTCAATCAAGAAATGAATGTTTCTACATTATCTTCTAACATTTTATTGTTAGAAGAAAAAACATATGGAACTGATGTTTGTCCGAGTGGCACAACTTTGTCACTTAACGATTTTAAACCAAGAAAAATAAATCTATTTGCTAGATTGTGGCAAGCAGTAACTTCCAATATCAAAAAAGTTTTTGGCGGTGACAGTGGCAGCGCTATGGCTTCTAGTCCTTCTCCTGATAAATTATATTGCGTTGCTCCAATATCAATTGAGACTGAAAAGGTGTCAGTTCTGGGAAGTGATGCAACCAAGATTTATATAAAACCGCAAAATATTTTAGCAGCTAATGCTAATTACTTTGTGGTTATTAAAGGTGACGAAAACCTTGAGAGTAATTCCGGCGTTATGAGTATTAACAAGATTGGCTTAAACGGCAGCTCTACTTGGTCTGATTATTCTCATATTATAAATCCAGAATTCAATGGTGTAACATTTAAGAACGCTTATTCTTTTGGGTTTACAACAATGGATGACAATTCTGGAAAAAATGGCCTGTGTGCCATTAGTGATGTGGTTGTTAAACCAACCTCTTTCTTAATAAAGAGTTCTGAAAATAATGTTGATGATGACAAACCAGAAAACAGCAACTTTGACACAATTTCTGATAGTGATCGAGCGATTTCGGCTTGGGCTTATAGTGCTGACAAACAATTATTACAACCGGTCTCTGGTTACAACTGGAACTGGGACTGGAATGTTGATGATATTTCCGTTGTTCAAAAAGATAATGTTGCCGGACTCAAACCAAATCAAATAGTAGTCAGTGCCGCTAAGGGAGTTGTTGATAAGAGCACCAAAATCTCAGCCACCGTTAATATGGATGGCTTCTCAAATGCTAGTTATTCTGGAAATGGTTTAAGTGGCGCTTCTAGCGTTTACGTCTTCTTGTGCTCTAATCCTTGGCCAATGGAAGTGGGTGGCATTTGGAATCCTTGGTCTGATAGATGTACTGATATTTCTGGCAACCCAATTTCTGGTTGTATTAATTACAATTATAAATTCTATTATTGTCGTGACGCTGGCGAGGCGGGAACAGCTGACGATTTGCCAGCGATTGCTGATCCAGCCCTTATTCTTGGTTCTTCTGGAAGTTTAGTTTGTAGCACTGATGGAAGTTCTTGTGCTTCAGCGGGAGCCTCTTGCGGAACAGGCGGTACTTGTATCTGGAACGTTCTTAAAGAATCCTACTTCTTCAGAGAGGCTATTCCTCAAGCAGGGGAAATAACTGAGGTTAGCAGTACTGGAGCTAGCGGTTCTGTAATTGTAAAATGGTATACCCCAACTAACACTTCAAGCAATATTACTTCCTTTAAAATTTATTATGGTCTAGCAAGCGGAAAGTCTAGTTCTTATGTGACTTCAGTATCTGCCAGCGATACTAAATATTGTACTAAGTTAAGTGATAGATTCGATTGCTATTATATAATCGACAAGTTAACCGATGGACAGTCTTATTATTTTAAGGTCTCATCTTTAACTGATAAAAAAGCGGAAAGTCCATTATCAGGAAATAAAGACGCTATTCCAACTGACACCACTGCTCCGGCTAAACCAGTGGGGCTATCGGCTAAAGGAGTAGATGGTAATGTTGTAGTTAGCTGGAGTGCTAATAGTGATGACACTCTTTATTATCGACTGTATCATGGTTTGTTTGCTGGCAAAAAAGCTTCAGATTCCGTTGACTCACCTAACGGTGCTGTTAGTTTAATCTTGGAAGGAAGCAACTACCGCGTTGGTGATCACTATTTTTATTTAGCTGCGCTGGATAAAAGTGGAAATATTAGCGCCACCTCTGATGAAATAAAGGTTAATATTCCAGCAGCTCCGACCGAAGTCGGGATATCACAGAACTTCAATTCCGACAGTATTTTAATTAATTGGAGCAGTAATATTTCTGGAACGCCCTATTACTCTATTTTTGCAGACAAAGATAACGCCGAAACTTTAATTGGCAATTCTGGCCGCTATCCTTATTATACTTGGGCTAGAACCAAAAACGGTAAAACTAACTATGACGCGGGAGAATACTATTTTTCAGTTTCAGTTAAAAATGATCAAGGATTTGAAAGTGCTAAATCAGAGATTATAAAATTTAACATTAAAGAATTAAATATTAATTAATTTTAAAATATAAAGCCATGCGTGCTACAACCACTAATTGGAAAAGGGTAGGTGCCAGTGTTTTTTTAATTGGCGCTTTATTTCTTCTTTTAAGTATACAAACCAAAGCGGCTAATCAGTCTGATGCTATTGCTGTTCGCGTGATGCCTAATGCCAATCACGATAGCATCGAAACTTGGTATGCTAAACAAGGATTCAAGGGTTCTCCACAAAGTTTGATTGTGGACGGCTATGAAGCAATTCGTGACGGACGAACCGTTTTTGTAAATGCCGCTAATATTAATTCTGGTAATTGGTACATCGCTACTAATGAATCAGAAACAGTTGTTGGTAGAGAATGTAAGATAAGGATTGCGGTTGATGAGAAGACCGGAGCCGCTAACTGTAGCTTTAATTTGTTTGGCAGTCCTAACACTTACGCCCAAGAATTTACTGGAACAATTGCTTACGACTATAACACCCCATATTGTGCTACCACTGCTTGCCCTAAAATGTTAAATGTTAACAAATGTCGTTGGGCAGAGGGACTGAAAGCTTGGAATAATCAATGTTCAATTCGTAATCGCAGCAACAAGATATATACTAATATCTATTTAATTTCGTATAATCAAGAATCAGAAACCAAAACTTTGGATATTTTGGGACAATTAGTTTCTCACTGGAAGTTTAATAATAACATGGCTGAAACTGGTAAATGTTCAATCTCTAACATGAGTTGCCAGACTGATACCGATTGTTCCAGCGGTTATATTTGTGATAATAATGACGGCTCAACAAGTAAAGGGAAGTGCGTTTTAACATCTCCTAAAGTATGTTTGATAGACAGTGATTGTCCGGTTAATTTATTTTGTGACAGTTTAAAGGCGCGCTCCATTCGTGATATTAATCGTTTAGGAAAGTTCAATCAAATAAAAGAAGCTATTGAAAGTTATAAGAGTAACAATGGAAGATATCCTGGACTACAATCGGGAACTTATATTTTAGGAAACAGCTTATCTGTTTGGCCAAGTTGGAAAGAAACCCTCTGGCCTCAGTTAGGACTTAGTCAATTATTAGTTGACCCTATTAATTCTTTGGGTTTCTGCAGTGGTTATGATCCTATCACCTGTTGGGATAATAAAAGCAATGCTTTTGTGAGTCCTAGTTTAGTTTTGCCAAATGGCAGTTACGCCTTTGTTTACAAAACAGTTAACAATGGACTGAATTATTCTTTATGTTCTACTTTTGAGATTAAGAGTGCTGGCTATGATACATCTGATGGTAAGATTAGTGCTAATTCTTGTGCGGTTAGTGGTGCTAATTTGGGTAACAGTACCAACTCTGCTCCTTATATAGTTAGTTCAAATTTGGATGGTAAGATGGGAGAAGAGTTTAGTGGTTATATAAAAATTAAAGACGATGAAGGAGATTTGGTTTCTTGGACCTTGAGTTCCGATTTTCTTAACCTGTGGTATTCTGGTGGCTGGCAATATGGTAGTAACTTACTTCCAGTTTTGCAAGATACAGCTGACATCAATCAGAAAAAAGTGTATGCTCCTCGAACCGGCCGCCCTGGAACTTATTCTCTTAAATTAACCTTAAAAGACAATCGCGGCGCTTCGAGGGTTATTCCTTTAGTGGTTAAAGTTAGTATTCCCAACGCCCCTCTCATTGAAGCTGAAAACACCACTTATTTTGTTGATCCAGTTAATCCATTAAAATATACTTTTTATATTCAAGGAAATAATTCTAACCCAACCTTTACTATTGCCCCATTAAACACAAATTATCCGGAGATTAATTCGGCACTTAATAATGCGGTAACTAAGGCCACAATTACTACGGTTGGGGTTAATAGGAAAAAAGTAGATTTTTCATTGTTAATACCTACTTCCACTAAAATTGTTCAAGATATTACCGTTCCTTTTAAAATTTCTGCTTTTGAGAGTGGGTCTGGTTATGGAGTTGGAGGTAGTAAAAATGTAAATTTCAATTTAAAAATTGAAAAACCATACTTAGAATTTACTTGTGAAAATATAGCGCGCCTTGGTAAGTCTTATCCAATTTCAGAAATCCCTTGTTATTTAGGAAAAAGAAAAAGCGGCAATCACACTTTAACTTATTCTGCCACTGGACCAGAAGGACTTAGTATTAATTATGGCAATGAAGATGTTTATTTAAAAGCTGACGAAATTCTTTCTACCTCTATTGATAATACTGTAAAAGTAGAAGTTAAAAACGAATACGGTGCCACTTCTTCGAAAAGCTTTTCTTTAAAGATTAATACTTTCTGTGGTGATAATAAAAAACAAACGCCAAACTCCGAAGGATCTGGTGGTTTGTATAACAACGGCGTTGAAGAGTGTGATGGTATTGATGGTGTTTGGACTAGAAATGATGTTGTTAGTCAAAGTCCGACACAACAATATGCTTGTACTTCTGGTTGGAATATTAAATCACCATACCCAATTTTAGATAATAATAGCTGTGTTTTTAAATCATCAACCGCTGGCGGAGGGTATTGTGGTGATGGTTATTGTCAAAATAAAATAGTAAACGTAGATGGTCAAAATGTCACTATGGAAACTTGTGACAATTGTAGTCAGGATTGTGGCATCTGCGTTTGTACTCCAAATTGTTCAGTTAACATCTGTGGTTCCGACGGTTGCGGTGGTTCTTGTGGAGAATGTAATAGCGGCGAGACCTGTGTTAGTGGCTCTTGCTGTGCCACTTCGGCTAATGTTCAAGTTTGTGCTGATAATAAACATATAACCTATCTAAATGGAACTCAAGTTGCCTCTGGAAGCGATTGGACGAAGATTGAAAAATTCCCAGTTTCAGTTGCTACTGGTAAAAATGTTTTTGCTGTTAATGCCATTGATCAGGGTCTAGCATATGGATTTTCGGCCACTCTAAATCTATCTGGTTGTCGAGATAAAAATGGTATTAACAATTCTCTGTCAATGACTACAGACTCTATTAATAACTGGAAGTGCACCGGAACCTTTTATAACAATTGGAATTCCTTATCTTACGACGATAACGCTTGGCCAGTAGCTAAAAATCTTGGTAATATCGGACCAAACACTCACGGTAATGCTTTGCCTTATAAACAAATTTGGGCTTCTGATGCTTTATTTTCTAATTCTAAGATTTATTGTCGTTACACTTTCTCAACTTTAACCAATAACGCTGGTTGTACTCCAAACTGTACTGGCAAATGCGGTGGTGACGATGGTTGCGGCGGTAAATGTGTTAATAATTGTGTTTTTCCTGAAACTTGTGGCGGCGGCGGAGTAGCTTATACTTGTGGTGAGCCTGAAAATTTTGTTTGCACTCCAAATTGTGTTGGTAAATGTGGTGGTACTGATGGTTGTGATTCTCTTTGCCCAAACACTTGTCCTGATGGTCAAACTTGTCTTACCAGTAAATACAGTACCTGCAAACAAATTTTGCAAGATGCAACGGCGTCAATTAAGACAACAAAAGACTACAGAGCTGTTCAGTAATAATTTAATTTAAATTTAATCTTTTTATATGATACAATTAAACAGTAGAAAAAAAATAATTATTTTTACGATTGTTATTCTGGCGATATCTGTTTCAGTAATTGTTTTAGTTCTTAAGAATAGGAAAGATATTTCACAACCACCAATTGTAAATAATAAAGAAAATGTTGTTCAGGTTCGAGATATGACCAGGGATGAAAAGATCGATGTTGGTATTAGTCCTGATCAAGAAGCCGAGGTGGTAAATGATCAAGGCGGTCTATTTATTTATCGTTTGAAAAAATAAAATATTAAAACAATTATCTTATGTTTAACGACTTAAACCAACCAGGTCAACCAGCTGCTCAAACACCGCCGGTTGATGATATCTTCGCTGAGACTGATAAATCAGTAGAAGTTAAAAATTTTTCTGGATACTATAATCAAAATCCCGCTACCGCTAGCAGTATGGCCACACCAGGTGAAATTGAAACCCAAAAGATTGGGCTTTCTGCTGCTGATGAAAAGCCAGGTTCATCAAAAGGTAAGATTATTAAAGTAATTCTTATTGCTTTGCTTATTATTTTGTTTATCGGCTTGGGCTATCTAGTCTATGTAAAGTTTTTAACAGGCCAAGAAATGGTTGAGACACCGGATACCACTAATGTTGTGACAGATACTACTCAAAATGAAATAATTATTGATAGAGAAATGGCTACCAAGACTATCCCAGTAAGTGAAGAAGTGACTATTTCTACTTCAACCCCAATTGCCACCACCACTCCTCCGGTTAGCAATTTAACCGACACCGATAGTGACGGATTAACAGATGAAGAGGAAAATATTTTAGGCACCGACATTAATTTAACTGACACCGATGGCGATGGTTTAACTGATTATGATGAAGTTAAAATTAACAATACTGATGCTAATAAAATAGATTCAGATAACGATGGTTTATCTGATTATGAAGAAATAAAAATTTACAAAACCGATCCTAATATTGTTGATTCCGATGGCGATTCTTACAATGATGGTGCGGAGGTAAAAGGTGGATATAATCCTTTAGGATCTGGAAAAATGGCTGATGTTACAAACTAATAAAGTTGGTATGAATAAAAATTTGGACAACAAGACTAAACTTGGCGCCAGTATTTTATCGCAGAAAAAATCCGGGAAGAAAGTTTCTCTAAGTCTTCATGTTATGCCTCATGGGCAAGAGTCTAGTGATGTCCGTGTTTTTAGTTGGCTTATCGGTGGACTGCTAATATTATCCAGCTTGATTATTTTTTTAATGATTTATGTTTAGTAATAAAAAAGAAATTAAAAATTTAGATAACAGTAAAACTGATACCGCGGTCCATGATTTTGTTACTCACAACATGCCAGCACCGCATCGTTTTTCTGGTCAAACATTTTCCAATGGACAACAGAAAACTGATCGGGCTATTGCTATTTCTGGGCCAGAAAATCATCACAAAATTGGTTTGTTAATAATTATTGGTGGATTATTTTTAATTTCAGCTTTAATTTATTTTGGTTATTCATATTTTATTAAGCCAATGATAAGCGAGCCGGCGCCGATTGTAAATAATAATAATCAAGTCAGCCCTTCAAACACCACAAGCGATATCGCCACTAAAACAATAGAAAATATTTTACCAATAGAAACTATTGCCACTGATACACCAGTAGTTTCAACTACAACTATTGAAACAGCCACCACCTCTGACCCAATGTTTGCCGAAGAGACGCCAATTGTTTCTGTTATAGCAACAATTTCAACTGTCGATTCGGATGCTGATGGGCTAACTGATAACGAAGAAAAAATAGCCGGCACCGACCCTAATAAAGCTGATACCGATAATGATGGCTATCTTGATTTGGCGGAACTAAAGAGTGGTTACGACCCATTGGTGCCAACTGTTAAAATATCTGAAAACTCTAAGATGCTTAGCTATAAAGTGGATGATAAAACAACGGTTGTTTATCCTAGTTCTTGGGAGGTAACTAAGAGCGATATAAACAGCACTGTTATTTTTGCGGATTCTGATAAAGCCTTCATTCAAGTAACCTATCAAGACAACTCAGGTAAAATTAAGCCCGAGATTTGGTTTACCCAGCAATTTTCTGGATTGTTGCCAGGAGAATCCGTCTCTGGCAATTCTTGGGAAGGTTTTTATGCTCAAGATGGTTTAGCAGCTTATATTTTTAATAAAGATTTATCCAAGGTTTATAATTTTTCTTACTCACCGCTTACCACCGATACTAGCAGTGTAGATATGTTTAGACTGATGATTAAAACTCTAATCATTAAATAGTAAAAGATTAAAAAAAGACTTACTGATGAAGTAAGTCTTTTTATTTTTATTGATTTTTTAGAATAACATCTATTAAACCGTATTTTTTAGCATCTTCAGCTGACATCCAATTATCACGATCGCTATCAGTTTCAATCTTTTCCGCTTTTTGTCCGGTGTGTAAAGCTAAAATTTTATTTAACTTTTTCTTAGTTTGTAAAATATGTTCTGCTTGAATTTTAATATCGGAAGCCTGGCCCTCAGCGCCACCCATCACTTGATGAATCATCACTTCGCTGTTAGGTAGTGCCATCCTTTTTCCTTTAGCGCCAGCAGCTAGTAACACTGAGGCCATTGAAGCAGCCATGCCAACGCAGATGGTCGCCACGTCAGCTTTGATGTATTGCATGGTGTCATAAATTGCGAGTCCAGCACTAACCGACCCTCCAGGAGAATTGATATAAAATTTAATGTCTTTAGTTTTGTCCTCAGCATCTAAAAATAATAACTGAGCAATAATAATGTTAGCAACATGATCATCAATTGCTTCGCCTAAAAAAATAATTCGATCTTTTAGAAGGCGAGAATAGATATCATAAGCACGTTCCATTTGTCCTTCCTTTTCAATAACGGTCGGTATAAGTGGCATAAATTTTTTTAATTAATCTATCTTTTTAACAGCTAAATTATAGTTAAAAAATTCAATTTTGTAAAGGCTGTTTGCCCATTGATTTTTTATTGGGTTTATTCTAAGATTTAGAAGCAAAACGTCGTAATTCTTTCGTTTCGCTTTTTAATTTTAAAATCTATATGAAAAATCAGTCAAAGGGCTTGTTTTCTTCAAAAAAGGCTCATTTACGAATCACAATTTTACTAATCGTAATTTTTGCTTTCATTTCTTTTTTAGGAAGTGCTGGTAATTATTACAACCAATTTGTTGGTTATCTGGCTAGCAAAACTAATAATGTTGTAGTTTTGCCACAAACTAAGGATATTCCTTTTGTTTTAGGTTTGGATTTACAAGGCGGAACTCAACTTACTTATGAGGCTGATGTAAAAAATATCCCTGAAGCCGATAGGGCATCGTCTCTTGAAGGTGTTCGCGATGTTATTGAGCGCCGTGTTAACTCTACTGGTGTCGCTGAACCTGTTGTGCAAGTTAACCGAAGTATGAGTGGTGACTATCGTGTTATTGTTGAACTTGCGGGTATTAAAAATGTTAACGAGGCAATCAAAATGATTGGCGAAACCCCGTTATTAGAATTCAAGGAAACCAGTAATGTTGTTCCAGTTTCCGGGACTTCAACTGATGTTACCGTGGAACAGTCTTGGGTTAATACTGAGCTTACTGGTAAAAATCTAAAAAGTGCTACTTTAAGCTTCGATCCTAACGATGGTACTCCACAAGTATCTTTAAATTTTGATGAAGAGGGAGCTAAGATGTTTGCGGCTGTTACTGAACGAAATATTAATAAACCGGTTGCTATCGTTCTAGATGGTTATACTATTAGTGCTCCAACAGTTAACGAAAGAATTCCTGATGGTAAGGCTGTTATTTCTGGAAGATTTACTGTTACTGAGGCTAAATTATTAGTTCAAAGACTTAATACCGGTGCTCTTCCAGTGCCAATTACTTTAGTAGGGCAACAAACTGTTGAGGCCAGTCTTGGTCAACAATCAATCGACAACAGCTTTAAGGCCGGTTTAATTGGCTTCTTATTGGTTGCTTTGTTTATGATTCTTTATTACCGTCTTCCTGGTCTTATCTCTGTTGTTTGTTTAGCAATTTACGTAACCGCTGTTTTAGCAATATTTAAGATTATGCCTTGGTGGATGACTTGGGTATTCTTACTAACATTATTTGCTCTGTTTATTTCAGTCTTTAGAGAGCTTAAAATTTTTGATGGTATTTTATCAGCCGGTATGTTTATTGTCGTTTTTATCTTCTTAGGTTATTATGCTCACACCTCAGTTACTTTAACTTTGGCGGGTATTACCGGTTTCATCTTATCAATTGGTATGGCTGTTGACGCCAACATTTTGATCTTTGAACGTATGAAAGAAGAGCTTAATGCTGGCAAACCTCTTGATATTGCTCTTGATGAAGGCTTTAAGCGTGCTTGGCCATCAATTCGTGATGGTAATACTACTACTATTTTAGCTTGTTTTGTTCTAATGAGTTTTGGTACAGGGCTAGTTAAAGGTTTTGGTGCTACTTTGTTCTTGGGTGTCGCTATTTCTATGTTAAGCAGCATCGTAATTACTAGTAGTTTGATGAGAGTTTTTGTTGGTAAATTTTTAGCAAAACATCCTTGGTGGTTGGGCGTTAAAAAAATTAATAACTAAGCATCAATTTTTACTATAACTTTATGGTTAATTATCACATTATTAGATTCAAAAAACTCTGGCTTATAATCTCTTCCGCGATGGTGGTGATTTCAGTTGCTGCTTTAGCGATTTGGGGATTAAGAGCTGGTCTAGACTTTACTGGCGGTAGTTTGTTAGAAGTTAAAATGGCTGGTGGACAGCCAACCGTAGCCGAAGTTCAAAATAGTTTAAAAGATGTTGGTGTTAGCAGTTTAATTGTTCAACCAACAGGCAGCGACTCTGTTATTTTGAGATTTCAAGAAACTTCTCAAGAAAAATATTTGGCAGTTGTTGATGCTTTAAGCAAAATGGATAAAGCTAAGGCTGGTATGACCGAGGTTCGTTTTGAATCCATCGGAACTTCAGTTGGCGCTGAGTTAAGAAGCAAATCTTTCTCAGTAATGTCCCTAGTTTTAATCATCATTATTCTTTATATCTCCTTAGCCTTCAATAAAGTTTCAAAGCCGGTTGCTTCTTGGAAGTACGGTACCATTGCTATTATTGCCTTGGTTCACGATATCGTTATCACTTGTGGTATTTTCGCTGTTTTAGGCCACTTCTACGGCGTGGAAGTTAATACTCCATTTGTAGTCGCCTTACTTACCGTTTTAGGTTACAGTGTTCATGATACTATCATTGTGTTTGATCGAACTCGTGAAAACCTCCCTAAGAGCAATGTTTCTTTCGGCGACACCTTAAATCACAGTTTAAATCAGACCTTTGTTCGCTCTATTAACACTACTTTAACGGTTCTCTTGTCGTTACTTGCAGTATTATTGTTCGGCGGATCATCAATTCGTGATTTTGTGCTTGCTCTTATGGTTGGTGTTTTCTGTGGAGCCTATTCTTCTTTATTTGTAGCTAGTCCTTTGCTTGTTTACTTTGAGCAGTGGCAGAGAAGAAAATAATATTTAGTATTTTGTTTAAAAGGACTCCTTAGGAGTCCTTTTTGTTATGTGTTATAATTTTTGTATGAAGAAAATAAATTTTAATTTAGGGCCCAGCCAACTGGCCGATGGGGCAGTATTTATAATTTTGGGGCTTGTTCCGGTATTTTTTAATTATTTTTATCCAACTAGCATTGATTTGAGTAAAATAGTTTTGTTCAAAATATTTACTTTATTATTGCTTTTTGCCGTTGTTTGGAGACTAGCTGGATTTAAGATAAATCTTTTAAAAAAATCTCTTAAGGGGGTATTGCCAGTGGGATTCTTATTTGTCTTTTTAGTCTTGTCGTTATTCTTTTCTGTTGACATAACAACATCTTGGTTTGGCTCTTTTGACCGTCAGGAAGGCCTTATATCTTGGTTATTTTACGGCCTGTGGGCAGTCTTACTAGTGATTCATTTAAATCATGATGATAATTTGGCTTTGATAAATCGTTTTTTGATAGTTAGTTCTATCTCCGGTTTTATTGTCTCTGTTTATGCGCTCCTACAAATTGTTGGATTAGATTTTATTTCTTGGTCAGAGCCCGCTTCGGCTACTGGTCGCGCCGTGTCTTTTATTGGTCAACCAAATTATTTAGCCTGTTGGTTAGTTATTGTTCTGCCTTTTAGCGCCTATTTATTCTTTATTAAAAAAGGTAACCCAGTACGCTTTGTCTGGTTGGGGGTTTTTATTTTAGAGCTTCTAGCCTTGTTTGCCACCGGTAGTCGTTCTACTTTTTTTATTTTTTTATTGATTTCAGTTATTTGGCTTTTGGGATTTCTGGTTTTAGAAAAAAGATTATCTGTTAAAAAAATCTGGGCAATTACTATTTTTAGCTTACTGATTTTTGCTGCCTTTTTAACTTTTTTAGCTAACACCCAGAAGACTCGCTTTACTGAATTAACGGATTTTAAAAAGGGAAGTCTGGCGGTGCGTCTTGATCTGTGGCAAACGGGACTTAAATCGTTTTCTCAAAAACCATGGTTTGGTTATGGGCTAGAAAATCAAAAAGAAATTTATGTTTCTTACTATAAAACTGATTTTGCTTTATTTGCCAAACCAAATACTTACAGTGATAGGGCTCATAATTTAATTTTGGACATCCTGCTTACTACCGGAATTTTTGGCTTGCTGTTTTTTGGTTATTTCCTGTATTCAGTTTTTAACAATTTGTTTAAAGCTTTAGATAATAAGAAATATAAAAGTTTAGCGATTTTTTTAATCTGGTCCTTAAGTGCTTACTTATTTTCTTTATTGTTTAATTTTTCTGTGACAGTTACTAATATTTATTTCTGGTTTATGGTGGCGCTGTCTTTTGTTATCACTGATAAAAAGTTTTTTATAATAAAAAATGAGAAAGCAATTTTTGATTTAGCAAAAATTATTCTGGTTTCCGGGGTTGCTCTGTTATTTCTATATGGTTCTTATTTAGAGATTAGAAAACTAGAGACCGATTATTATTATAATCGAGCTTTATCAGAGATTAATAATTCTCAGTATTTTACGGCGCTAGTTTTTGTTGATTATTTAAACTGGAATTATCCTAATCCAGTTTTCTTAGCCCGTTATAATCAGGGTATTTCCTTGCGTTTTTTAGAAACTCTGCCAAACATAAAAGAGAAGCCGGCTATTTTTGCTATCAAAAATTATTTAACCACTTCCGAGAAAACGCTTTCGTCTCATAACTTTGAAAATAATTTTGTTAGAGCTTTTATTTTGGGAGCGACTGGAAAACGTTATGAGTCGGAAGAATTGTTTGCTAAATTATCCCTGATTAGTCCGGAGCTACCTAAGATTTATTTGGCCTGGGGTGATATCTTAATGTTTAATCGTGATTATAAAAATGCTATTATAAAATTTGATCAAGTCTCTAGTTTGCTCCCGGGATTGGATAACTTAGAGTTGAATAATGATCAAAGAAAACATTTAAATTTTTATCGTCAGCAAATCCAAATTAGGATTTTAGCGGCCAAGGAATTATTAAAATAATTATATGAGTGACTATTTATTATTTGGTCCAGTTTTCTCTTTAGTTTTTGGGATGCTAATTGGCAGTTTCATTAATTGTTTTGCCTGGAGACTGCATCAAGAGGAGACAATTTTTGGCCGTTCTTATTGCCCAAAATGTTTAAGTAAAATTAAGTGGTATGATAACATTCCGCTTCTTAGTTTTTTAATTTTAAAAGGCAAGTGTCGTTCTTGCTCTCAAAAGATTTCTTGGCAATACCCCTTAGTTGAACTTATCACTGGCTTATTGTTTTATTTATCTTTTTCATTTTTTGGGCCATCACCAATATTCTTAATTCAGAGTTTTATTATTATTTTTGTCTTGGTGTTGGTGTTTATTTTTGATTTTCGTTGGTATCTAATTCCCGTTTCCGTTTTACTTTGGAGTGCTCTTATTCTGGCTATTTTAGGAGCGTTATCCCATTGGTTTATTTTGGGCTACTATCTTTTTTCTTTAGTGGTCACAGTAGCCATTGCTATTGTTTTTTTCGGTGCCCAGTATTTACTTACTAAGGGAAGGGGTTTAGGGGAAGGCGATATTTGGCTTGGAGCCTTTTTAGGGGTCGCGTTTGCTAACGTTTTGGAGATTTCGGTTGCAATTTTAAGTGCCTATTTCATTGGTGCTATCGTGGGCATTGGTTTGCTGGTAACGGGGAATAAAAAATGGGGCAGTAAGCTTCCTTTAGGTGTTTTTCTATCAATTGGTGGCTTAATTGCTTTGTTTTGGGGACAAGAGATTGCCAGCTGGTATTTAAGCCTGTTTTCTCTCTAAATTGGTTGTTAAAAAAATTAAAATCTAGTATAATAAATTTAAACAGATAAAGCTCTTTTTGGTTAAACGAATATTGCTAAAATTCGTTTTTTTCTCGGTTTTGAGCTAGCGCTTATATTTATAAATTATTTATGAGAGATGAAATTATCGCCGGTTTAGACGTCGGCTCAACAGCTATTCGTTTAGTTATCGGTCAGAAAATAGACACTCCATCAGGAGAAGAGCTGCAAATTATTGGTGCGGTTTCTTCGCCAACCGCTGGGGTTAATAAAGGGGTGGTAAGCAGTATTGAAGAAACCACTTCTTCTATTTCCGCCTGCCT
>CAZHYP010000005.1:0-25689 GCA_964536885.1 uncultured Gammaproteobacteria bacterium
GTTTCCTATTTTAAATGGGATATTACCGCAGTAGCTGGTAACTTCAGATTAAGTTGGATTCAACTTAAGTCTGGAAAGACTGATTACAATTATAACAATTGTACTTGGGCTTATTACCCAAGTTCAAAATACTGGAACAATGAAGGGCTATTTCGCTTCACCACATACATCGAAAATGGTGTGGCGAAAATAAAACAATAAAAGAACGGACTTCCGGCATAATGCTTGGAAGTCCTTTTTTTGTATACAAAAGTTAGACAATAAAAAAAGAACCCTCTTAGCATTATGCTTTGAGGGTTCGTCTTTGTATAGTTTATCGTTACTTTTTTACAGCAACGATTTTTGTCTTGAAAGCCCAGCCATTCCAATAATTTTGGTCGGTGGCGCTGTGTCCATCGGCTGAATTAGGAATTAGGCTTTTACCAATCAAGGGGTTAGTTTGAGCCATGCGTTGGATGTCAGACGCAGTGATGGCTCCGTAATCATAACCTCTGGCTTGGACAATAAGAGGCTTCAAAAGTTCATGAGGCAGGAAAACTGGATAGCTTCCTGTACCATAGTTCTTGTTGCCGATATATATTGTCCAGGTAACAGTAGCAGTGTTGATTTCAGCTGCTGAAACTAAGCGACTTTTATCGGTGTAGGTCCAGTAATTGCCGTTATCAGAGAAAATCGAACCACTGACACCATTTAAACGCGGCGCCTGAGCACTTAGCTTCTTACTTACTTTATAATTTAGATAGCCAGCATCATCAATGGTGGTTAAATAGTCTCCTTTCGATACACCAGTAAACTGATCAGAAGAAACAGCATAACTGTCGCTAGATCCGACCGATTTGGTGGTGGCGGTAAAGGTTGTTGGGAAACTGGCCTCAGCAATATCGGCCTTGGTAGTTTTTTTAATAGTCTTTTTTGTGACCGGTTTCTTGACTAACTTAGCTTTCGCGTCAGCCAGCTCTTTTTTCAGGGCCGCATTTTCTTCTTCAAGAGTCATCGGCTCCGGAATGCCTTGGCACTGGTTCAACGCTTTTTGCAGAGAGTCGGACCGTTGTGCCTTAGCTGTAACAACTTTCAAACTGTCGTAAAGAGTGTTGTATTCGTTGTTGGCATTTTGCAACTGAGCTTTGAGCTCGGTCATTTCTTTGTTTTCTGCCTGAATCTTTTCAGTCTTTTTTCCGGGTTTAATCAAAAAGATATAACCCAACACCAGTAATGCAACAATTGCAATACCGATTAACACTTTCCAGATAGTTTTCATTTTCTTACTTTTTAATTGCTTGTATGAATTGACTTAAGTTAAATACACATTCCGCTCTCCAGCCCGAAAGCTCAGTAGCGTTCAAGTCCTGTCGCCAAAAAACTTTGAATTTAGCGACTTCGTGATACCAGTTGTTAAAGATTCCAAAATCGAAACCAGTTCCAACTTCATAAAATTTGTGACCATTTCCCCATTCATAACCACCACCAGTGTGGAGTAACGGTTCAAAGTCAACTTTATTGCCAATTCGCTTTAGACCCATTTCATAGGTCCCACGGAATTGTCGCTTGTTATATGGCTCCAAATTATTAATTATAGAACCGTTCCAAGTACCAACAACTTCGGCATGAGTTGGAATGAAACCACTAAGCATCAGCTTGTGATTGCCAAACCAGTCTTGCCTGTTGTTAGTCACAAAGTAACCAAACATAATTCCGATACCGGAGGTTTCAGTTTTCGAATCAAAGAGATTCTCATGATAAGAATCCTTGATTTTTCGGTAACTGATATTCATCCAGGCGTAGTAAGTGTTTCGCAGGTTAAATGCTCCATAAGAGTCCAAAGACCCCCCGAAACTCACCTCCTGCCCTGTGTATTGTCCGATTGGGTTCTTGTAGGTTTCTTCGCCGTTAAAAGCAATGTAACTTACGTAAGGACCAATTCGCAATCTTTTGCCAAACATCCAACGAGCTTCACCGAAGCCATAGTCGGACCAATTCATTCCATCGGATTTACCGTAACCTCCGCCACCAAGTACAATTAATTCTTGAGAGATCCAATTGCCTGTTGTTGGGGTGATAGCAGAGTCCTTTGTAACCGTAACTGTGGTTGTGGTTGTAACCGAAGTGGAAGTGCCTTCCAGATTCCAGTCGTAACTTTCAACCTCTTGAGCACTGAGGCTCAAAGCGGTTACCAAAAATAAGAAGAAAAACATTTTTTCTTTCATCGCGTTTATTGTTTTTAATTGTTAATGTTCGTTTTAAGATTCGAGAACCCAAATTTCGTTTCGGCTCTCAAGTCTTAGGGAGAATAAGTTATTCTCCTAAAACATTGCTGATGTTACCACGGAACTGATAATTGTTATTAAATTTTGGCTCCTCTTGTTCTATAGTTTCTGGAATTATTTCTGGTTCTTCTTCTGTATACTGAGAAAAGATTGGTAAATTTTCGGGAACAACTGGTTTGTCATAAGTTGGTATTACCGGTTCAAAAGCTGGCGTTTTAACACGATGTCTATGAGGAGTCTCTTCTTCAAGACCAAATAATTCCTTAGCTAATTTCTCGGACATCTTTTCTTTAGGAAAAATATAAATATACGAACAAGCAGCGATAAAGCCAAATAACAAACTGATTACAAAGTTAACTGGAATATTTGGTTTAACTGGAAAAGAAGAAACGACTGGTTCATCAATCACGCTAATCTTTGTTTGTTCCGGATTAAATTTATATGGACCTTGTCCAGAAATAATTAATTGATTAACGGCTAAAGAAATTCTTTTGGCCTCTTCAGGGTTAGTGTGGTAAATTTCAATATCAATAACACCAGTATCACCACTGTTACGAGCAAAAACAGTCTTACCCCATTTTTTTACACTTTGCTTGTAAGTACCATTGAAATAGTTACGATCAAAAACGGCACCCGATGACTTGAGTGATTCTAAAAATGATCCGGAATAAATAACTTCGGAAATAAGACCACCAACATACTCATTTGAACGAGCAACCGCATAAGCATCAGCACTGATGTTTGGTTGTAGAATAAGCAGACGTGATTTAGAACTGTATTTAAGTGGTTGCAGTAAGGTAATAATCAAACCAATAATTACAAAAATCAAGGTAATACTAATTACCGTTAATTGTCTTTTTTTAAATAATTTTATGAAGTCTTTTGTTTCCATATTTAAATTTTGTTGATTAATAATTTAATAATTTTTGAACATTTTTGTCAATATATTACGCACTTATTATAGTATATTAATTAAATATTGTCAATACTAAAACGTCATTTGTAACAAAAAATAGCTAATTTTAGCTATTTTTTAAGGTTAAGATATATTTTTTGAAGCTCTTTTAGATGTTCCGTCAGTTCTAAGGGGCCAATTTTATCTTTTATTTTACTTGCCAACCCTTCTCGTTGCTCTTTAGTCAAATTATTTAAATCATTAATTTTTTGGGCCAGAGCTTCAATGTTTTCTGGTGGAAAAAGAAATCCAGTTTCATTATTTTTAATTAATTCCGGAGTGCCACCACTATCACTGGCAATAATTAATTTTCCGTAAGCGAGTGATTCAAGTAGAACCAAAGACATATTTTCTGCCCAGATAGATGGCAAGATAACAGCTTTGGCTTCCCTTTTTAATTTTTCTAAAGCCTCACCTAAAAGTTGTCCATGGAAAGTTATTCTATTTTCTAGTTTTAATTCAGCGCTTAATTGTTTTAATTCTTCTTCATATGATCCCATGCCGACAATATCTAAAAATTCATCTGTTAATTTTAAAGCTTTGATTAAATCGCTGACCCCTTTTTCTTTTGACAATCTACCGAAGTATAATAAACGCTTTCCATCCATTTGTTCTTCGTATTTGGGAGCGGGATTATTTAGAACAACAATTTTATTAGCATCCCAACCAGCACTAACCATTTTATTTTTTAAATAGTTACTGGGAGAGATAAATAAATCAACATTATTTTGGTAGGAGTGCCAGACTTTGTTATGTAAAAAGCTTTCTAGTGCTGCTAGACTGCTTTTAAAGTATGAGTTGTAACAATTACTAGTTAGACAATTAAGATAATTTCCTGACAAACATTTTTCACATTGATGACCGTGAGTAAACATTAAATAATTGGGGCAGATTAATTTATAATCGTGCAGGGTCATAACAACCGGAATATTTCTTTTTTTAGCTTCCTTCAAAATCGACGGCGATAATTGATGATAAATGTTGTGCGCGTGAATTAGGTCTGGTTTGGTTTCGTCGACCAGCGCCGCAAATTTCTTAGCCGCTTCTTTGTTCCAAATTAAACGAGTCGCAATCTTAAGTTCGTTTCCCTTTTGGTGATAATTAATATTCTCTGAAAAATATTTACTCCAAACCGATTCTAAATTACGTTCATCTGCCATACCAAAAGGAATGACAGTATCACCCAGTTTTTCCAGTTCACCAGTTAAGGTCAGGCAGTACTTGTCTGCCCCACCTTTAGGATATAAAAATTTGTTGACTTGGATTATTTTCATCTTTGACTTTAATGTTATTTTTAATTACTATTTATGTATAAATCATATCATTTTTTATGGAAGAAAGGAAAGAAGCTAAAAGACATGATAAGCATTTTCCCAAACTAATATTTTGGCTTTTTGGCTTATATTCAATATTAGCTTTACTGCTATTAATTTTTTGGACAGGATCAAGTTTTGGACTAGTATTCCTGTTGCTATCTGGTTTAGTTTTTTTAATTTCATTAATGTTTCCTCAAGTTGGTTTTTCAATTTTATTGGTATCCAGAATTATTTTTGACTCTTGGGGTGATCAAGAGGTGCTTAGCTTATTTGATGTTTCACTTACCCCAACTATTATTTTGGGAGTGATGCTTATTTTCTTGACCCTGCTAACTGTTATTTTAAAACGTCAACAAATATTTAAAATCCCTGTAGCTAAATCTTGGGTAATATTTTTATCAATCATTGCCGCCCTATCAGTATTCTCTTTTAGTAAACAAGCCAGCGCAGTTGAACTATTTCGTTTTTTAAGTTTCTTTTCAGCTTTTATTTTTGGTTATTTAATTTTTAATACGCCTAAAAAATTAACCAATTTGGCTAAGATAATAATCTTTTCTGGTCTAATTCCTGCCGGCGTTGCTTGGTATCAATTGCTTAACCGCGGTGGTTTTTTTGATGGCGAGAGATGGCGTTTAGTAGGCACTTTTGTTCACCCTAACATGCTAGCTTTCTATTTGGTTTTAATTATCTGTTTAAGCTTATTTGTTTCTTTGCATATTAAAGAGAAAACTGCCGTTGAAAGAATCCCTTATGCCTTGTTGGTGGTTTTCTTTACAATTCCACTTTTGTTTACTTATACTAGAGCCGCTTGGCTCGGTTTAGCTTTAATTATTTTTAGTATCGGTGTTTATCGTTTTAAAAAGTTGCTCCTGTTTTCTATTCTGTCTTTTGCTTTTTTATTTATATTCTTCCCTTTCTTTCAAGAGCGAGTTTCGACTCTATTTACTTTCAGTGTTTCCGACTCATCAACCTGGCGTTTAGATTTGTGGCGTGATATTTGGGGCTATATTAAAAGTCAGCCTTGGTTTGGTTATGGACCAGGCACGGCTGATATCTTTATTAAAAAGAACATCCCTCGTTTTTTAATTGAAACTGAACCGCATAATGATTATTTAAGAATTTGGTTAGAGTCTGGTATTTTTGCTTTAATATCTTATGTCCTGATCTATTTAAATTATTTAAAAAAGATGTGGCAAGGATTTAAACTAGAAAATAGACCACGACTGAGAATGTTAATTTTCTTTTTATCATTTTTTACTATTAGTTTAGGGGCCGCTAGTATCACCGATAATATTATTAAAGATGCGGTGATGCAGTGGATTTTCTGGTCACTCTCTGGTGGAGTATTTGCTATTACGGCTATCTCGCAAACGAAAAAAGAGTCACGTTAATCGCGACTCTTTCTTTTTTATTTTTTAATCCAAGCTTTTTTTAAAACCGGATTAACATAGATCGTTCCATTTTGGAATCTTCTTATGAAGTTTCCCTCTTCGTCTTGCTGATATGTTCCAAGAGGCAGTCCGAGATTTAACGCATAATCTTTTTTGTAAGGCGTATTCTGTCCATAAGAAAACCAAACATTGTCTAGGAGCATACTGGAGCAAATGGTAAAAAACCAATTATCAGTTCGTCCAGATTCATTTGTTCTGGCATTAAAAAAAGCGTAAGACATACCAGCGGCGTGACTCATGTTTTCTGACCAGGCTTCAGTGATTGAATCTTTTTCGTTAAGGTAAATTTCTGGAAAGTGTTCCATCTGTTTACCTTGGCAGTAGCTAAGATAATAACCATGTCCGCCGTTACCAATGATAAGAAAATCAGGTCCCATTTTCTGCCGCACCGCGTTTAGAAAATAAGCATTTCCTAGTCGCCAGTTACGGTCGAGCTCCGCTTCATCGTCAGTAACACCATCGCTGTTGCCGTCAATTCCGTCGTTTGCGCCATAAGAGCCGATAAAGCTAATGGCTTTAAGTAATTCGTCATCTAAGATGCCATCTAGCTTAATTCCCGCTCTATCATAGGCTCCAATGATGTCACTGATATAACGCTCGGTGAAAAATTCTATGTAAGAATAACTTTTTCCACCAATGTTATATCTTGGACAATCAAGACGACAATTCATTAGAACTGTTCCGGGCCAGAACTCTAACTTTTTTCCATCTATTCCTCTTAAGAACCATTTAGGATATTTTTTGAGCTCCGCCACCATTTTCATACTCCAAGGCTTGTCAGGAAACATTGGCTCGTGCCACTCGATTTTATTGACGTAGGCCAGTATTTTCAGGTTTGGGTTATCGCGCCGCATTTTCTGTAATTGTTCCACGGAGGTGTTTATGACTTCATGATCGGCGATAATTAAATCGTAGTCTCGGTAAGATTCAGCCTGCTTCTCTGTTAAAATCGGCAGGTAGTGCATCACATAGGTCTTTTGAGCCCAGATGCCTTTTATTGCCAATAGTAACATGGCTGAAAAAATTATTTTTTTCATCTTGTTATTTATTTTTTATTGTTAATGTTCACTTTAAATGTTTTTGTATTATAATACATAATTAGATTATTGTCAATCATTAAAAACTGCTAATTTTTGTTTATCTTGCCTCTAGCTATTGACATAATTTAATAAAAAATGTAAAATACAGGGTAAGCTAAAAATATAAAAATTTATAAAAAATATGAAAAAGAAGATTGCCGGTTTGTTATTTTTGTCCGTTGTAGCGATTTTTTGTATCGTTTCCGCTGGTCGCACTAACTATAAATCCTATTATTCAGGCGATGCCGTTAACTACAAAGGTGATTTAATTATCGCTTCAACTGATAGTGGCAGTTTAGAAGTGTTTAAACTAGAAGACAAAACTCTAGTTAGAGCTTTGAAGTTTAAGGCTCCTAATTCCCCGCTAGATAAAACTGATGACTTCTCTTCAGTTAAGTTAAATGAGGAAAATGGTCGTCTATTTGCTTACGCTACTTCAGCTTATACTCTATATAAGTATGATATTAGTAATCTAGCTAATCCAGTCGTTTTTGCTAAACAAAAAAATACCTATTACGAATGGTATAAGAGGGTTGATAAATTTGGTAGCAACATCGTAACTGTTAGTGATAAAAATGTTAGATTATGGCGTACCGATTCTTTAGATGTTATCGATTCCTTTAAAATCGAAAATGATGTAAACAGTTCTGTTAGATTTGATGCTTTAGGTCGTTATATTACTTATATCAATAAAGATAACGTTGCTCGAATCTATGACATTAAAACCAGAAGTGTTATTTCTTCTTTCGCAGTTAACTACCGAGGAACTGACAATCAAAGAAAAACTTACTTTGATCCAATTGCTCAGGAACTATATATCTTCGATGATTACTTTTTAAAGAGATATAACCTTGAAGGTGATTTATTAGTAAGTTACCCAAATAGTTCTCGTAAGGGTTATGGTGTTGAACCAACTGGTGATTCCAGTTATGTATATGCTATAAATGGTGACAGTATCATGAAACTATCCAAAGAGAATCTAAAGAGTGGCTTAAAAGTTTCTGCTTACTCCGCTTCATCCAATGGTTTCGCTATGGGTGTTAAATATGTTGATTTAAATGGTGATGATAACGTTGTTATCTTTAACGGCGGTGGTATCTCTGTTTTAAATTCTTCTCTTCATAAAATCGCTTCTATTGCTGCTACTGAAATCGCTGAACAACCAGAGGTAAAAGAAAGTCTGGCTTTATCGTTAGATCATTATAAAGCGACTACTGGAGCCAGTGTTGTTTTAAACGGCGCCGGTTATCTTCCAGGAGAGGTTTTAAAAATAAAGTTTGCAGAAGTAATTACTGAAGTAAATGCTGATAGAAACGGACGCTTTACTAAAACCTTAACCGTTCCCAGTGCTCACTCAAATTCAGTTGATATTAAAGTTGATGGTTTAAGTTCCAAGTTAACTTATAGTGTTAGCTTCCAGATAATCAAATAACTTATTTGTCTTTAAAAAATCCTCGGTTTGTTCCGAGGATTTTTTTGTTAGTAAAAGATTTTATCACGATCGAGGGTGTCGGACCAATTCTTGAAAGTAAAGTTATTTAAGCGACTGCCAGATTGTTTTTGGAAGTATAAATTATAGTTAGTATTTGTAATGTTTTCCGGTAAAGAATAGGAGACGGAAATTGTTTTCTCGGTTCCCGGTTCAACTGTCCAGAAGAAGCCAAAAACGGTCTTGTTTAGCTCTCTGTCGTCTGTTACCGAGAAATCACTCAGATTACCGTTACTGATTATTCTACTGCCCAGTGGGGCGTAAATTCTGGTGTAACTTCGATATCTAGTGGTGCGCCAATCGTAGCCACCCTCGTGTTTATAATTAAGTTTTAAAGTAGCGGTTAGATTTTTGCTTCCCTCTACTTTATAGTTAATATTTTTTCTCATCACAGAATCACTTTTGAAAGCCGCCAGATTAGCATCAACCACCATTAAATAGTCACTGTCTGTTTGCTTTATTTCTCCGGTAACATTTAGTCCGCGGGCTACTTGTTCTTGTTCGCTATTTTTGAAATAAATCTGTAAATTTCGACGAGCAATATTTTCTTGGAGAATATTTAATATTTCTGGAAAGCGTTTAGTTGGCAGTGACATCAAGCGCTTTTCTAGTTCAGACACAACGGCATTAATAATTTCTTTACGGTCCCAGGAACTAATATTTTTATCAACATAAGCGATCTCAACATTATATTGTAGTAGCGGTTGGAAGTTGCTGCTGTCGTAAGTTGTACCATCAACAGTAATCGGCCCCACTAAACTTAGAAGATCGGAAATAAGGCCCGGGTTAATAGCGATGATAGCGGTTGGCTCGACGGCTGGTTTACCGGCACACTCACTTTCAGCCATGAACATCTTCTCTACTTGTTTAGCAGAAGTTGGAAAATCAGGTGAAAAGTTAGCATCACGCAACCACCAATATTCAACACCCATGTATTTTTTAATTGGGTCTGGTGGGGTGGTTGTTAGTTTTCCAACGCAAGGCATATCAAGGTGATAAACATCTTCCGTAATAATATTTCCCGGTTTTCCGTCTTTGATATTTATAAGTCCATAAGTACCAATAAAGCCACCAGTTGGGCGTAGTTCATCGTTATTTTGTAGAATGACCAAGAATTCACTTTCACTTGGATAACCAGCCAAGGCCGGTAAAAGCTGTGTTAGTGGCACGGCCTGATTTAATAGATTGGACGCCGTTTCTAATTGTCCTCTAATTTCTGATATTTGAGAGTTAAGTGGTAATAAAATACCAATACGATGTATTTTATTAAGGTTTTCCAGGGATAGTAAAATATTAGCTTTTAAGCCATTAAGTTCGGGGGCCGATTGATAAACAATCTCTAGTATTTGTTGTCGGTCAGTATTTGATAGGTCGGAAAAGTTGTTTCGAAAACGTCCACTGGTAACTTCTTCTAATTTAGATAAAACGGCTGTTACCCTGATTAAAGATTTACTTAGTACCTCAGTGGTCTTTGTTAAATACTCTAAGTCATCAACCGAAGCGGAGATGGGAGAAAAATAAGCAGCGACTTTATTTTTTCTAATGTCAGATAATGATTCTAAGGCAGAATTAAATTCATTATTTGCTAAAATAGACCGATTTTTTGCTTCGGTATATTGTTGTTTTTTTATTAGATCAATTGCTGTTTGCAACTCATCCTTGCCAGCAGCCATGTGGTTATAATAATCTTTAGAGGCGTTTATTTTGTTGCTGAGTAGAATAACGATTATTATAAAAAAACTGATTATAATCAGAACTAAATATTTTAGTATTTTCCCGATTTTTTTGGAGTATGATTTTGACATGCTATTTCCTTGGGACTAAATTATCAGTGATTACTATTTTTTTTCCTTCCATTATCTTATGTAAAAAAACATCAAAAATCTCCTGGCGATAGAAGAACTCCCTTTCATCCATAATGGTATAGTTGATTTCCCGGGCTACGGCATCCTCTAGTTCTTTAACTAGTTTAACGAGCTTTTCTTTATTCACCTTTCCAACTATTAGGAGGTCGGTTTTAGAATCTGTATTACCCACGAAGAATCCGGTTAGAACCAATAATTTAGGTGTGCAAATCTTTTGCACATTTTGAGCGAAGTCTTTGGTTGATAATAATTGAGCTTTTATAAAAAGCGACTTCAACTCATTGAAAAGAAGAAAGTCGCGAGAAACGGCATAATATTTTTTTTCCTTGTTCTTTGTTTCATTAACCACCGGTATTATTAGTCCAATCTGTTCTAAATTCACCAGTTCACGTCTAACAGAGTTAACTTGTAACTCCAAATCCCTGGCCAATTGACGTAAGTAGTACTCTCCATCCGGTTTGGTTAAAAAGATGTTCAAAATTTTGACTCGGGCTTCTGAGCCAAAGAGTTGGTTAAGCATAGCTTTATCTATTTATGAGTTTATAGTATAATATAAAAAGCAAACAGTCAAATAAAAAAACCGAAAAATTAGGTATATAACCTAGATTTTTTTCAATGTATGTATAATAAAATCGCCTCAATTATTTTAAATTCCGGTAAAAATAATAATTACGCCGGTGAAGTTTTTGTCTCGCAGCCAGATTCTAATAAGGAAAGATTAGCCGGTAAAATTTTTGTGTTGGCAGAGATCGAGGGTAAAAAAAGCGAAACCCAAAAAATCATTAATTTTTTAGTAAATATTTTCGATTACAATTATTATGGTGATGAAAAGATTTTACTTCGCGACAAGATTGAAGGAATTAGAATTGAAGATATTTTTGAAACTGTTTTAGCGCGCGTTAATCAAGGATTACTCGACTTTTTAACTGACGAACATTTACGTATTAATCCTGAAAGTACTAATTTAACTTTGGGAGTTATTCATGAAGATAAGCTTTATTTTTCTAATTATGGAAAGAATAAGGCTTTTTTAATTTATCGTCGCAAAGGTGATTACGAAATACTAAATATTGAATCCAATACTACCGATGGTGAAGATATTGTTTTAGACGAAACCGACGAAATAAGTGGTTCCATGAAGGGTAAAATTTTTTCATCAGTAATTAACGGTGAAATACCATCCCATTCCTATTTCTTATTTACTAACGAAGCCTTGCCAGAATATCTGTCCAACCGAGAGATGGTAAATATTATTACCAAGCTACCACCAATGGTGGCCGCTGAACAGATTAAGAATTTTTTGCAGAAGATAAATTCGTTCGCTCCCTTCTTGGGAATCATAGTTAAAAGTACTGTCGGACTCGGTTTAAATGATTTTTCGGAGACTCACGAAGATGAACAGTATAGTCAAGTTGCTGGTGCAAGTGTTGCCACTAGAGGTAACCGAAATGCTCATAGTTCAATTTCTCATCTAAACTATACTGAACAAAAAACTGAAAGCATGTTAGCCCCAGCAGGGATTATTAATGTTAAGAAATTAATTAAGGGTGCAGGAGAATTACTCTCTAAACTTAAAGTTGACATTCCTGAAAATAAAAAAGTAGTTAAATTCTATGATGACGAGACTACTATTACCACTGCCTCACCAAAGGAATCAAGAAGAAAAGAATTTAATGGTAAAGAAGCTTTTGTTATCAAAGAAAAATTGGTTTTCAAGAAAAAAAGTTATTTCTCCTTTAACAAAATCGGTAACTTTTTTATTGCTCTAGCAATTATTTTTACTCCGCATTTTTGGAATGGTGTTTTTTATGGCCTTCGTTCTTGGATTAAAAGTTTGGGTAAGAAGGACCGAGTTTTAGTCGGTGCTCTAGCTAGTTGTTTTTTGATTTTAATTGTTTCTATTGTTTACGGTGCTGTTACCAACAAAACTAGATTAGCAGCTGAGCAATTTAATCAAATCGTAACTAATATTGATAATAAACAGGCAGACGTTTTTAGATATACAGCTGTTGGCAATGATGTTGATGCGGCTGGGGTTTTAAATGAACTTATTATTTCACTGCAAAACAGTATTCCACAGAATAAAGAGCAACAAGCTAAAAAAGACAGTTTGCTCACTTCTCTGTTTGAACAAAGTGATAAGATACAAAAAATAACCAAAATAGATAGTCTTCAAGAGATAGTAAATGTTAATACTTGGAATGCTCAAGCGGTGGCAGATAATTTGGTTTTAAATGATAGTAAGATATATCTTTCAGATGGCGCCAATAACAGTATTTACACCTTTAATTTAAAAGATTCCGCTCGTAATCAAATTGCTTTAATTTCCGGCTCTAAACTTAGCTCACCAGCAATTAGTGATTCTAGTATTTATTATTTAGCGGGAGAAAAAGTGGTAAAGGTTTCTGGGCAAACTGCCAGCGTTTTAAATCTTGGCGGCGAAAAGTTGGCTGGAGAAAGTTTTATCCAATTCTATAACGACGCTTTATATTTACTAAACAAAAATAGTAATCAAATTTATAAATATAATAAAGATTTATCCAGTCGTTCTAATTGGTTAAAAGAACCAGCAGATTTTTCAAAAGCATCTGATTTTAAAGTTAATGGTCAAATTATAATCAGTCAAAGTGATGCGGATTTATTGAAATATAATAAAGGAAAAAAAATAGCCGATTATAAAACAGCGATTATTAGTCCTTCTATTAGAGCGGATAAAGTGATTATTACATCAGGAAATTATTATTTATTAGATTTTAAAAATAATCGTTTAATTAATCTTACCAAAGACGGTGCTCTAGTGAAGCAATATCGTATTGTTAAAGACAATATTAAGGATTTTGCTATCGATGAAAGTGGCAAGGCGGCTTATATCTTATCAGGAACCACAGTTTATAAGTTTGGTTTATAATCAGTTTGAAATAAAAAGAGAGGGTGGCCAATTTCTGACCACCCTCTTTTCTTTAGTTTAATCAACTGACAGTCGCTGTCAGAAGACCTGTTGCTTACCACCTTGGAATACTAGATGATACTGCATGTCGCTTAGGTCAGTGTAGTCAATGTAGGTCATATCACCATTGCGGTAATAGGACACTGATTTAACTGGGCCGGCGGTCCATGCCAGTTCACCACGGTAGAAGAAATCAATCGTCTTACCGGTTTCGTACTCAACTGTCACAATGACAGTTATCGGGTCGAGCTCCTCCTGAGCTTCCCTGTCGCAGGCTGAAAGCAATAACAGCCCTGCCAAGACCAAGGTGATCTTAAAAAACGCTTTTCTCATAGGGAAAATTGAATTTCCGTCCCCGTCCATTCAGAGACGGTGAAAACATCATAACACGTTTTGCTATTTTTTGCAATACTAAAAAACACGACCTTTTAGCCGTGTTTTTTAGTATATTGGTTTAAAAGTCTTATTTTAAAGTTACTTTTGCACCAGCTTCTTCTAATTCTTTCTTGATCTTTTCAGCTTCTTCTTTCTTGATGCCTTCTCTTACCATTTTTGGAGCAGCATCTACTAAGTCTTTAGCTTCTTTAAGACCTAATTCAGTAATAGTTCTAACTACTTTAATAACAGCAATTTTGTTAGCACCACCATCAGTTAATTCGATGTCAAAGCTGTCTTTTACTTCTGCTTCAGCAGCAGGAGCACCAGCACCAGCAGCCATCATCATAGCTGGAGCAGCAGCAGAAACACCAAACTTTTCTTCTAAGATTTTAACAAGTTCTGCTAAATCTAGAACACTCATTTTTTCGATTTTGCTTACTAAGTCCTGAAATTTTTCAGGAACTACAACTTCTTTTTGATCTTCCATAGTTTTAAAATTAAAAATTTTTATTAATTATTTTTTTTCTTCAATCGCTTTAAGCACTGTGACAAGGCCACGTAAGTTGCCGGCTAAAACGTTTACAAAGCCGGAAACAGGTGCGTTTAGAGAACCAACCAATTTAGATAACAATTCTTGCTTGCTTGGTAATTTAGCTAAAGCTTCAACTTCTGTCTTGGAAAGCAATTTGCCTTCTAAGATACCGCCTAAGAAAAAGATTTTGTCTTCTTTGTCTTTACGGAAAGCATCAACTGTTTTAGCTGGGGAAACCTCATCTTCGTAAGAAAAGATTACCGCTAACTTACCATCAAGTGTTTTTGTTTCTAAAACTTCGATTCCCTGTTCTTTAAGAGCGCGTTCTAACAAAGTCTTTTTAGCAACATAGTATTCACCATTTGCTTCGCGTAACTTATCGCGTAGAGCTTCGTTATCCTTTACTCCTAAAGCATTGAAACCTGTGAACACAATTGATTTAGATTTTTTAATCTTCTCATTTAGAGTTCGCAAGATTTCTTGTTTTTGAATCTTACTTTTAGGCATAACTTTTTATATTAATTAGCTATAAATAAAAAAACTGTGCTAAGACACAGATTTCCAAGATAATCAAAAAGATTATTGATTTGGCCTATCGCGAGACTTATTTGGGTGCTTGCGGTCTGTGGCTTATTAAGTTGTTTATATAATAGCGAATATTTAAAGCACTGTCAAGAACCAAAAAGCCCCGCCGTGAGGCGGGGCTTGTGTTCTATTATTTAACTTCGTAAGTAAGGGTTACCTCTACTTTAACCTCATTTTGACCAGATTGAATATCGGGTGAAGCTAGACCAACGGCTTGATCAGTTAATTCTAGCATTATTTTAGCATTGGAGTAAGCCTGAGGACTAGTTATTGGAGCGTAATTTTCATATACGCTTTTTACTGCCCCTAATTTCATGCCTGATTGTTTAGCGATAAGTTCGGCTTTTTCCTTGGCTTTAGTAATTGCTAATTCTCTAGCCTGGTTTTTTAAATCATATTCATCGTCAATAGTGAAACTAATGTTTCCGATTTGATTGGCACCTTGTTCAGTAGTCTTGGCAATAATATCACCAATTTTGTTTAAGTCACGAATTTTTAAGGTTAAGGTTTGAGTGACCTCGTAGCCAATTAACTCCTGACCTTTATTATTAGTCCAATTATAAACTGGGCTTAAATTGTAGTTAGAAGTCTTAATGTCCTTTTCTTCGATTCCTAATTTGCTTAATTCATTGTTAATTTTGTTCATTTTAGCAGTGCTATCAGTGGTTGCTTCAGCAGCTGTTTTTTTAGTGTCGGTTTTAAGACCAACTTGGATGTTAGCAATATCCGCTTTGGCATAAACCGTGCCAGTTCCTGTTACCGAGAAACGATCTTGGTTATTTGTTTTTAGAGCCATAGCAATTGCAGTAATTGAGATTGCGGTGGCAGCTAGAATAACTAAAATTGGAATAATAATTTTTGTTTTTTTCATAAGATTATATATTATTTATATACTTATATTATAGTCTTGTTCCTCTTTTTCGTCCATAATTAGCAAAACGATGTGCCTCTTCTCTTAATCTAAGTAAAGTTGGTTTAATATTTTTTGCTAACTCTTTAAAGTTATTAGAAGTTCCTTTAGTAAAAACTAATTTATCACCACCAAATTTAGAAATGCCAACAAGTGGGGTGTTGATATTGTTTTTCGCTAGTTCTCTGGAAATAAATGATATTTGAGGCGCTCCGCCATCGATCATGATTAGTTCTGGTACTGACCATTCCTTATGATTAAAACGACGCAACAATACTTCATTTAACGCTCGCTCATCGTCTCCGTGTGGCGCTTCTTTTATCTTAAATAAACGATATTTGTTTTTATCTGCTTCTCCATTTGTAAAAACCACCATCGATCCATAGGATTCTTTGCCGTTTAAGTGTGAGATGTCATAACCCTCAATCCGGCTTATTTTTCTTTCTTTTAAATTATCTTCTCTAGTTAGTAACGAAACGTCTTGCAGATGTTTTAAAGCCTTAGCCTGATTAGGGTTTTCTTTCACTAATTTTTTAATAAGTCTGGTTCTCTCTCCGCTAAGTAGTAGAATTAAATTATTAATATTTTTTTTGTAGTCTCGACTAGATATTTGGCCAATACATGACCCCGGACAAAGACCGATTTGATAATCAAAACAAGCTTTACCGGATTTAGGAACACAATTGCTCCAAGGAAAAATTGGTCTAATAAGTTTCAAGGCATTTTCGAGTAAGGTTTTTGATTGATAGGGCCCAAAAATTTTGACTCGGTTTTCGGGAAATTTTTTTAAATCTTGTCCACGAATAATAATTGGTTTTGGGTAGTCACCTTTTGGAATAACTATATATAAAAAAGAACGATTATCGCGATCGACAATATTATATTTTGGCCAAAAATCTTTGATATTTTTAGCTTCCAAAATAATGGCCTCAAGTAAGCTGTCGCAAACTATCCATTTTAAGTCTTTTGCCTGATTAACCATTTCTGCTATTCTTGGTTGAACATCCTTCTGAAAATATTGACCTAAGCGATTCTTTAAACTGGTCGCTCTGCCAACGTATAATACTGTGCCCTTTTTATCTAGCCAAAAATAGACACCAGGCTTATGGGGTATCTCTTTAAGTTTAAGTTTTAGGGGGTGCAAAATGGCTTCTGGCATAGTTCTTGACTAATTTTTCAAAAAGATATATACTTCTAGTAGCTCATATAAAATTGAATTTTACAATCCATCCAAAGCCGGGTCTCTCCATACGTAACGTAAGGACACCCGGCTTTTTTCTATTTCAAATATTCTTTTAAGTACTGCCCAGTAATACTCTTTTCAGATCTTATAATATCTTCTGGTTCACCGACGGCTAAAACTTTGCCACCCTTCTCTCCGCCTTCTGGACCCATATCAATGATGTAGTCCATAGATTTAAGCATATGAAGGTTGTGTTCAATAATTAAACAAGAATTTCCGCGGTCAACTAATTTATTTAAAACTTCAATTAACATTTCGATATCTTTATAATGCAAACCAGTAGTTGGCTCATCAAGCAGGTATAAAGTTTTCTTGCCAAGAGTAACTGTTAGTTCTTTGGCAATTTTAACGCGCTGTGCTTCCCCTCCTGATAAAGTGGTTGATGATTGTCCGAGTTTAATATAGCCCAAACCAACAGCCGCAAGTACTTGCAATTTATCAGTGATAAAATAATTACCATCAAATAATTCAATCGCTTCATCAATTGTCATATCAAGAACCTCGGCAATATTTTTTCCTTTGTACTTAACCTGCAAAGTTTCGCGGTTAAAACGTTGTCCGTGACAAACTTCGCATTCCACTGAGATGGCTGGCAAAAAGTGCATTTCAATTAGATTAAATCCTGCCCCCTGACAAGCCTCACAACGCCCACCAGGACGATTAAAGGAGAAACGTGACTTCGTGTATCCTCGTTCTTTTGATTCTGGTAGTTCGGCGAAGAAGTCTCTGATATAACTAAAGAAACCGGTGTAGGTCGCTGGATTAGAACGTGGCGAACGGCCGATTGGCGATTGATCAATTACTACAACTTTGTTTATATATTCAACGCCCTTTAAGTCAGTAACATCTTCTAGCTTTGCTTTACCAGGTCGAGCTTTTATTTTAGTAATATTTTTGTACAGCACTTCATAAAGCAAAGATGATTTTCCAGAACCCGATACACCGCTAATACCAACCAAACGACCGAGTGGAATTTCGACACTAACATTCTTTAAATTATTAGCTCGAGCGCCGACAATTTTTAGAGCACCACTGTTTTTAACACGACGTTTGTTGGGAACAGTAATTTTTTTATCGCCCGTTAAATATTGAACGGTTAATGACTTGCTCTTTTTGCTTTCAAGTAATTTTTTAGTGTAACCTGAGGCCATCACTTCTCCACCATGAACTCCTGCCAGTGGCCCCATGTCCACTAGATAGTCAGAAGCTAAAATAGTTCTCTCATCGTGCTCAACAATAATAACGGTATTATTTTTATCACGCAAAGTTTTTAGTGTTTCTACTAATCTATCAGTATCACGCTCGTGTAAACCAATCGTTGGTTCATCAAGCACGTATAAAGTGCGAGATAGTTGAGAACCAATTTGAGACGACAGGCGAATGCGTTGAGCCTCTCCACCTGATAAAGTTTCCGCTTCTCTGTCGAGTGATAAATAATTAAGGCCGACTTTATTTAAGAATTCTAAACGATTTAGAACTTGGCCAATCACATTTTCCGCAATTGTCAGTTCTCTCTTAGTCATCTTTTGATAATACTTCCAGAAAAAATCTTTTAAATTATCAAGAGACAAGGAACCTACTTCGGCTAAATTTTTGCCATGAACTTTAACCGATAGTGCCTCTGGTCGTAATCTTTTTCCTTGGCAAGCAGGACATTCTTTTTCGGAAAAATATCCAATCTTTCCTAATCCAGTACATTCCGGGCAAGCACCGTGAGGAGAGTTAAAAGAAAATAGACGAGGTTCAACTTCGGGAAAGGCAAAATTATCATTAGGACAAGTCCAATTAGATGATAATAAAAATTCCTGTTTAGTAAACTTGGCAATTACTAGTCCGCCAGCATAAGCCAAAGAATTTTCGACCGCTTCGAACAAACGAGTTTCATCGCTTATCATTACCTTATCAACAACGATATCGATGCTATGTTTTTTAGTGGCTGTAAGTTTTATTTGGTCACGTAAAAAATGAGGCTGACCATCAACCCGAGCTTCGGCGTAACCTTGGTTTAGATAATTATATAAAAGTTGATAATATTCTCCTTTACGGTCGCGAACCACAGGACTTAAAATTTCGACATACTCTTCTTTAAATTCTTTAGCCCGAGAGATGATAATATCAATCATTTCTTCAAGTGTCAGCTTTTCAATTTTAGTACCACAGTGCGGACAATAAACTTCGCCAACGCGCGCGTATAGAATTCTTAAGTAATCATGAATTTCGGTTAGAGTGCCAACTGTCGAACGTGGATTATGTGATAATGCTTTTTGATCAATCGAAATAGCCGGTGCTAGTCCAATTATTTCATCAACCTCTGCTGGTTTTTTCTGTCCTAAAAATTGGCGCATATAAGGCGACAATGATTCGACGTATTGGCGTTGACCTTCAGCAAAAATAGTATCAAAAGCGAGCGATGATTTACCGCTACCGGAAACACCAGTAATAACCGTTAAAGTATTATGAGGTATTTCTAAGTTTATATTTTTCAAGTTGTGCATCTTAGCACCACGAATAATTATTTTATCTTCCATATTATTTTTTCTTTTTCTTTTTTAACATCGCTGCATTTTGAACCATTTTAGCTCGGCCTTCATCGCTGATTTCCAAAAAGTCTTCAATTGGTTTAATAACTGTTTTTGGAGTAATACTATGTTTTTTGTTGTAAGCCAATTGTTTTTCGCGACGACGATTTACTTCTTCCATAGCTAGCTTAATTGAATTGGTAATCGTATCAGCGTATAGAATAATTTTGCCACTTACATTTCTAGCAGCACGACCCATAGTTTGCATTAAGGATGTTTGACTGCGCAAAAATCCTTCACGGTCAGCATCTAAAATGGCAACCAAGGTTACTTCTGGTAAATCTAAACCTTCACGAAGCAAATTAACGCCAATTAAGACATCAAATTTCCCTTCACGAAAAGCTTTTAGAATATCAGTACGTTCAAAAGTTTTAATGTCAGAGTGTAGATAGTTACTCTTAAGTCCTTGAGTGCCTAAGTAAGTATTTAAATCTTCAGCTTGTTTTTTAGTTAAGGTGTTAATAATAGTTCTCTCACCTTTAAGAGCTAATTGTCGGGCTTCTTCAGTAATATCTTTAACCTGGCTATAACCATCCTCTTTTCTAAACACTGGTCTAACTTCAATTTCTGGATCAACTAAACCAGTGGGTCGAATAACCTGTTCGGCTACTTGTTTAGAATGGGTTATTTCATATTCTCCAGGAGTGGCAGTTGTAAAAATTACATTACCTAGTCGCTGTTCAAATTCTTTGAACTTTAAAGGACGATTATCTAAAGCTGATGGTAAACGCCAACCATATTGAGTCAAAGTTTTTTTACGAGCTTGGTCACCGTTATACATCCCGCGAACTTGAGGCACGCTAATATGAGATTCATCAATTACAGTCAGAAAATCTGGTTTACCATCTTTTTTAGGAAAATAGGCTAGTAGTGAATCAGGAGCTTCACCAGCTAATTTGCCAGACAAGTGGCGAGAATAATTTTCAATACCATGACAATATCCTAAACTGCGAATCATTTCTAAATCATATTTAGTTCGTCTCTCTAGTCTCTCTGCCTCAAGTAATAATCCCTGACTTCTAAAATATTCTAAACGGTCTTGTAGTTCTTCTTTAATATTTTTAAGTGCGGCCTCAATCTGGGGCTGTGAAGAAACAAAATGTTTTGGTGGGAAAATAACAATCTCTGGTAAATCTTCTAATGACTCACGAGTAACGTGATCAATAATAGACATAGAATCTATTTTCTGATTTTTAAGTTCAACACGATAAATTACATTTTCTGACATTGGTCTAATTTCAAAAACATCACCACGAACTCTAAATTGCCCACGTTTTGTGTCGCCGTTAGTTCTTTCAAATTGAATACGAACCAATTGTTTAATTAAATCAGCACGCACGATTTCTTGGTCTTTTGATAGATGTAAACGTGATTCCAGATAGTTATCAGGTACACCAAGATTATAAATACAAGAAACTGAGGCGACAATAATAACATCGCGACGACTCATCAGTGCTGAAGTGGCACCATGACGCAACCTATCGATTTCATCGTTAATCATCGACTCTTTATCAATATAAGTGTCGGTAATTGGCAGATAAGCTTCTGGTTGATAATAGTCGTAATAGGAAACAAAATAATGCACGGCGTTATCAGGAAAGAAATTTTTATACTCACGATAAAGCTGAGCCGCCAAAGCTTTATTTGGGGCCATAACTAAAACCGGCTTATCTAAATCTTTGATGATGTTGGCAATAGTAAAAGTCTTGCCCGAACCAGTTACACCTAGTAATGTCTGAAAATCTAAATTTTTTTCTAAGCCACTTTTAAGCATAGCGATTGCTTCCGGTTGATCGCCAGCTGGTTGATAGTCAGATTTTAATTTAAATAAATTTGGCATTTAGACACGTATAAAACTAAGGAATTATAAATTTCTTAGTTAGATTTATTTTTTATTTATAGAAGTCTAACAGTTCTGTTAAAACTTTAATCTCTGCTTGAGGAATTTCTTGATAATATGTTTTTAGAGCTTCACTTTCGTAATTATTGGCCGATTTTTCTTTAAGTTCCTCCTCTAAAGAATTTAGAATTTTTTCCAAATTTTTAACAAGATCTTCCTTGGATTCGGTTGTTGCTCGTTTATAGTTTATTCTTCTATTGGTTATTTCTAGAAAATAATTGTAATCACTTATAATATCTCCAGTAGCAAGAAAACTATCCAAAATTTCAATTTTTTTTTGAGCATCACGAAACAGGGCTTGCTCATTATTTTCAAGTGGACAAGCTTTAACTTCCGGGACTTCATTATATGGTTTAAATGTTTCCATACTCATATAATTACCCTAATATTTTACTATTTTTAGAAAAAAATGTCAAAGTTGAAATTTTTAAAAAAGGGGCTCATTGGCCCCATTTTTTATACTAATTTTCCCAGTTCCAAATAATCATCAATCCTCAAAGAGGAAACAAATTCGTCCATATGGCTGACAATAATCATTGGACCCTCGTAGTTGTTGAAGGCTTCGGCCATAACCGGTAAATGACGGAAGTTAATATGGTTGGTTGGCTCATCTAAAATCAGTAATCCTGGTTGCATTAGGGTTAAGCGAGCTAGTGATAACAACCCCTTTTGCCCTTCGGATAAATCACCCACTCGGTGCCCCATCAAATCGCCAGTAATTAAGAATCCAGCGGCAATGGAGCGCATAGTTGGCACATCATCGCGATCCGGCATGGCTTTAAGTAAACAATCAAAAACGGTATCGTTAAAATCTAAAGTGGCAAAGTCTTGACTGTAATAACCAACCTTAACACCAGATGCAATTTTAGCACCTTCACTCTCACCTGACACTAAACTTCTTAAAAAAGTGCTTTTACCAATGCCATTAGGGCCAGTAACCAGTAAATGAACTTTTTTAGTAATAATTTTTTCAAGTGGCTTAATTATCGGTTCGTGGTTTTTAATTACTTTAATCGATGAGATGGTGACAATTGCACCTGACAAATCTTCTTGAACTGGAATATCAAAGTCACGAATAGTTTTGTCTTCACGACGAACATCAACCATGTTCTCTTCTAGCTCTTCAGTTTCTTCTCTCATTTTTTGCGCTAGTTTACGCATCTTGCCACCTTTATGAGCAAAGAAGTTAACCTTTTCCTTACGGTCGATAATTTGTTTTTGCAACTGAGCGTTCTTCATCTGTTCTCTTTCAATTCTTTTAGAAATTTCTTCAACTACGGAATAATAATCGCCAACATAAGTTTCGATTTGGTGAGTGTGAACGTCTAAATAAATAACACCTTCAGTAAAGCAATTTAAAAAATCAGCATCATGAGAAATAACAATCACGGTTTTATCGTACATAATTAGGAATTCAAGTAAGTGATCGATTCCCGCTTTATCTAAATTATTAGTCGGCTCATCAAGTAGTAGAATGTCTGGTTTAGAAATTAGAGCAAAGGCAAGAAGTAATCTGGCTTGTTGACCACCAGATAATTGTCCTACTTTTCTGTCCAAAGGAATATCCATATCAACCGCATCTAAGGCTTTGGCAATATGACTTCGTAAGTTAGCTGGTACTGGTGAAAAAGCTTTAGCTAAGTATTCTTCAATATTCAAATCAAAGTCAGCACGATCAATAGTTTGGGCAGCGGTTCCAATTGTCGCTCCGCCGGTGATTGATATTTTTCCTTCCTTTGGTTTTAAATGTCCTTGGATCAAGCCAAAAAGAGTGCTCTTTCCGGCACCATTTTGTCCCATTAAAGTTAGTTTAGTCCCCGTTCGAACACTAAAAGAAGCCTCTTCTAAAATAGGTTTTTTGTGTTGGTATTCGAAAGTAACATTATCGAATCTTAAAATCACTTGTTCGGCCATGGTAAATATAGGTTAATTTTTTATTAATATGTCGTGCTAAGAATAGCAGAATTAAAGGTATTTGGCAATATATATAATTCCCTCTTTCGCAGTATTGACATTTTTTTTAAAATTTAGTATAATCTTATAGTAAAAATTATTTAGAAAAGTCGTCGAGTTTCACAAAGATTTTTTTCGTTTACGAAATAAACAATTAGTATAAAAACTATGCAAGGTATTATCAAAAAGAAAACTGACAAGGGTTTTGGTTTCATTACCCCTGAAGGTGAGTCAAAAGATTTATTTTTTCACAGCAACAACTTAGTAGGTGTTAGCTTTGATGAAATTCGCGAAGGTGATTCAGTTACTTTCGAGTCAGAACAATCTCCAAAAGGTATGAACGCAGTTAACGTACAACGTGCGTAATAACCTATCTCTATAAAAAAACTCCCGGCCTGCGCTGGGAGTTTTTTGTTTTAATCAATTAATCTTCTAGTCCAGGCATCAAGAGCTTCTAATTGTTTCTTAATCGCTTCTTTAGTTTTATCATCAGTAAGAATTAATTTATCATCAAATTTTTCTTGAACCACTGGCACCATTATCTCTGGACGATTTAAGGCATGCATATTTAAGAATACCAAAACTTGTCTTAATTGATATTGAGCTCTAGAACCACCAAGAGTTCCCATTGATGAGCTCATAATGGCCACTGGTTTCCCTTCTAAGCTATTATTACCATAAGGACGAGAAGCAAAATCAATCGCATTTTTAAGTCCTCCAGGAAAGGAATAATTGTATTCTGGGGTAACAAATAAGATAGCATCTGCGCTTTCAATTTTATTTTTAAACTCCTTGACTCTTTCTGGAAGATTGCTTTCCATATCTTGGTTAAAAACTGGAATATTAGAAATATCAAACGATTCTATTTCCATATTCGCTGGTGCTAAATTTTTAGCGTTTTCTAATATCGCAGAATTAAATGATCCCTTTCGTAAACTTCCAGAGATGCCTAAAACTTTTATTTTTTTATCTCGATTCATATATTTATTTTTTAATTTATAACTGTCTATTATAACAAAAGGACTTGATTACAACAAGTCCTTTTAATGTTTAAATGATTTCAGCTAAACCGTGAGCGACGCTTTCTTTCATGCCGGCGGAAGTAATTTCAATAAAATCGGCTTTTCCTTTTAAGGCTTCAATATTTTGAGCTCCAACATATGTCATTCCCGAAGCTAGTCCGCCGAGTAATTTTTTAATCACCAAACTGACTTCTCCAGCGCAAGGCATTAGAGTCATTTCCCCTTCAACATGAACCACCTCGTCCACCTTTTGACCGTCTAATGCCATTTTCTTAACAGTTGCTTTATAACTAGCCATACCTCGGTATTCTTTAAATTTTTTGCCATCAATTTCAATTATACTACCCGGAGTTTCGTTTGTTCCAGCAAATAAGGAACCACTCATAATAGTATCAGCACCAGCTCCAATCGCCTTTGTTAAATCTCCTGGATGTTTAACTCCACCATCAGCGCAAACAGGAATTCGCCCCTGGCTAGCTTCGTAGGCGTCCATAATAGCGGTAATTTGCGGTACTCCAGCGCCAGCCATAATTCTAGTAGTACACATTGAACCAGGACCAATGCCAACTTTAAGACCATCAGCCCCCTTATTAATAAAATGTTCAGCAGCATCTTTAGTGGCAATATTACCAACCATTACATCGATATTTGGATAATTAGCTTTCAAAAAATCAAGCACAGTATCGGTTCTTTTAGCGTGTCCGTGGGCCACATCTAAAACTAAAATATCAACTCCAGCTTCAGACAATGCTTTGGCGCGCTCTTCATAATCTTTAACGCCGATAGCGGCGGCGGAGAGTAAATTATTATCTTTTACTTTGCGAATTTCATTTGCTTGTTCTTCAATCGTTAAGAAACGATGAATAACTCCAAGACCACCTAGGCGACCCAAGGCAATTGCCATTTCGCTTTCGCAAATTGTATCCATGTTGGCGGCTAAGATGGGAATATCAATGGAATGGTTTTTAGTTACTTTAGTTTTAAAACTGACATCCTTACGAGAAGCAACCTTATTGTATTTAGGGACAATTAAAACATCATCGAAGGAATAACCTTTATCAATAATTCGAGCCATAATTTTTTACTTTAATTTTTATTTTAAACTAAAAGTAGTTTTTACAGTAATCATCACTTCTTTTTCAATTCCGGAAGTGTCATATGATCCGTAATCGGAAATTTCTACTGCACCAGCAGACATTACTTGAACTACGCCCATAGAAA
>CAZHYP010000006.1:0-24373 GCA_964536885.1 uncultured Gammaproteobacteria bacterium
TCAATATTTTTAAGAACTTTTTTAGGTCAAAAAAATCGCCCGCAATCACTAGTTCTAATGTTACAAAAAGAAGTGGCTGAGAGGTTAACCGCTAAACCAGGAGACATGAGCATGCTGGCCTTGTCGGTTCAATTTTTTGGAGAGACGGAAATTATTCGCGAAGTAAAAGCGGGCAACTTTTGGCCAGAACCAAAGATTGATAGTGCGGTTATTAAAATTACTTTAAATAATTTAAAACGTGGGGATATATCTCGAGAAGAAGAAAAGGCTTTTTTTCGTTTAGCTAAATTTGGTTTTAGTGCTAAGCGAAAAATGCTTAAAAATAATCTTGGTTCTGGTTTAAAAATATCCAACTTAGAAGCAGAAAAGTTGTTACTTTCTGCTGGTCTCGGAGCTCAAGTGCGGGCGGAAGATTTAAGCGTAAACGATTGGCAAAAATTGTTTGCGACGGCTCGCCCATTTGTGTTATAATTGAAGCGTTATCTTAGAATAAAAATATTATGAACGACAGACAGCAAGGTCAGTCTTTTAGAAATTTACCGCGCCCGCAAAAGGTGGCGGTTATTAGCTTGGGAATTATTGCAATTGGCGTTTTAGCAATTTGGATTTGGCAATTTAATGTTAGAATTAACAGTCCTTTTCGTGCTAGCGATGCTGAAATTGCAGCCGCTAAAAAATCTCAACAAGAAAAAGAAGCGGCTGAAATTTTAAATAACACCAAGGACACCGATTCCGATGGACTGACAGATGTTGATGAAATTAGTATTTATAAGACATCTCCTTATTTAGAAGATACTGATGGTGATAACATTTCTGATTTTGAAGAAGTGAGACTTGGTAAGGATCCTCTTTGTGCCGAAGGCTCAAGTTGTGGTCTAACTTCTGGTAACATAATTTCTACTTCAACTGCCACTTCAACCAACTCAAATAATCCAGTGGAAAATGTTGATCAAGAATTACTTATTAAAGCTTTAAGTGGCCAGGGTGATGCTAACACAATGCGTCAAATACTTATTCAGGGGGGCGCTAATCCAGATCAGGTTAATCTTTTATCAGACGATGATTTAATGAGTATGTATGCTGATGTTCTAAAAGCACAACAACCGGATGTAGTAATTTCTACCTCGACTGCTAGTTCTACTAATCAATAAGAGATAATATATGAAAAAAAACACTTTGTTAAAAGTTAAAGCCGGCTGCACTCTTTTAGTGCTGTTGCTGGCTTTTTTTGTTACAAATGTTCAGCCAGCTAGAGCGATACCGGTTGAAGAAGTAGCTTCTATCCCGCAGATATTGGCGGATGTTAAGTTAACCTTTAGCGAGAAGTTGTCGAAAATCTTAAAAACAGTCGGCGCTAAATTAGTGGGCACAACTGTTCGTAACACTTTAAACAGATTGGCAATGGATGCTGCTAAACGAGTAGCTTCCTCTAACGAAGGTCAAAAACCAACATATATTGTTTCCGAACTCGGTGGTTATTGGAAGAATGTGGGCGATGCCGCCGCTGGTGATTTTATTGATAGCATCGGTGAAGATTGGGGAGTTGATTTATGTACTCCACCTTCAGCAAATATTCAAGCTAAAATTAGTTTAGGTTTGGTGCAGACTTTAGCACCAGAAGCTCCAGATTGTACAGTTACTCAACTTGTTTCTAACTACAGTTCAGCTTATGAAAAGATTGCTGCTATGGAGTCTGGTGAATATTTAAAAGCGGTTCAAGTTAGTCTTGATCCGTCCACCAGTCAACTTGGTGGCGCTTTTACTTTGTTCGGTAAAACTTTATCAGTTAACACTAAAGCGGCTGAAACTGAAAAGGATAAAACCATTGTTAACCAAGGTTGGTTAGATGTCCGAAATATTGCTGGAAAATTAGAGGGCACACCAGGTAATGCTAAAAGTGAGTTAGAAACCGCCAAAAATATTAAAGCACAAAGCTTATTATCTTCTACCGGAGATGCTTTAGTTGACGCTTCTAATACTTTTTTAAATCAATTGGCCTATGAAGGCTTTCAAAGAGTTTTAAGAGAACTTAGCAAGGGCAAAAGTGATGGCGCTACTTTTAATCCTACTAATTTAAAAAGTGCTGGCGTTGAATCTCTAATTCAATACGGTGAATCTATTGTTAGTGAAAAGTTAGCTAGCGTTATCAAACCTCGCTTCGATGTTCGTAGTGATTATAGTATTGTTACTGATTTAGCTTCTTGCGTTGATAAAAATAATCCTAGCCCAACTAGTTGTGTTATCGATGATAAATTTTCTCAAGCTATCTCAGAAAAATTAACTGTTGGTGAGGCTTTAGAAAAAGGATATTTACATGGTGACTGGTTAGTATCCGATGATAGTAAATCAGATAGCACCTATACTTTACGTAGTGCTAGTATTTTACGTAAATATCGTATTGTTCCGGTTGGCTGGGAGCAAGCTATTTCAGTGGCTACTAAAAATAAATACAAAGTAACTTTTCAAGATTTAGTTTCTTGTTTTGATGGTAAGGGACTATTTTCTAACGACTTTGATAAAAATAATCAAGATTGGTGCCGTGGTTTAGTTGATCCTAATTGGGTTCTAAAAGCACCGCTTAATTTCTGTTCTAAACAAGGTTATGGCAATCAAATTCTCAGCAGTTTAGTTTCAAAAGATGCTAACGGTCTAGCCACTTTAGCAATCTCTCGCGCTGGTGATTACTGTGCTGACGATCAAACCTGTATTAAGGAAAAAACGGATGGTTCTTGCGAGGTTTATGGTTATTGTAATGAGGAGAAAAGAACTTGGAAATTTGGCACCGATTCTTGCGAGCCGGTTTATAATACCTGCCAAACATTTACCAGTTCAACTGATAAGCAGACCGCTTCTTTCTTGGAAAACACTTTAGACTACAGCACTTGCGATCAAAATAATACTGGCTGTAAACAATATTCTTATAACGGTTCCTACTCATCTGCTAGTAACTCTGTTTCTTGGGATAAAAATTATTCCATCTTCTTTAATAGTAAAGCGGTTTCTTGTGATGCTTCAAATGAAGGTTGTACAAAATTACTTCGTGGTAAACCAGGTTGGGCTGATGTTAACTATGTAATGAATTCCGATTTTGGTTTAAATAATGTTGATGATACTTCATCTTCAAATCTAAGCTCTTGGCACTGGCCAATTGAAAATGGCGTTGGTACTATCATAGATTATAACAACACTAAGGCCTTAGCTATTGCCGGACAAGATAGTTCTGCTCTGTATTCAAATAACAATCAAAGTCTTCTACCTAAAAATTTAACTCCAGTTTTAGGTTGGTCATATACTTTATCAGCTGATGTTAAGCTAGTTTCTGGTGATAAAATAACAATGACTTTAGGTAACAGCGGTGCTAAATCAGAAGTTACTGGTTATGACTGGACTAGTATCTCAGTGACCGCTAGCAATATCAGCACTTTAGATTTTAAAATCAAAGCTACCGCTGAAGACGCTAACGCCTCTTTTATAATTCAAAATTTAAAGCTTACCCCAAACAATTATAAACCAGATTTTTCGGACTATGCTGCTTTCCCGGTTTATGAAAAATTAATTCCAAATTATTTAGAGTCATCTTGCTATAACTCAGTTTCTGGAACAGGAGATTATACTTTAAAAGATAATGCTCCCGCTATTTGTAGCAATTTCGCTCGAAAATGTAACCGAAATGAAGTTGGTTGTGAACTATTTACTTCCGCTAAAGATTTATTCTCAGTTGCCGCTAAAGCTAACCCTGGTGATTATTGCGACGCCTCTTGCGTTGGTTATGATACTTACCTAGCTAAAGCTTCTTATTTCTATGGCACCTCAGCTGACAATTTAATTCCAGAAAAAACTTCCACTTGTAATGCTGAAAGTGCTGGTTGTGCTAGCTTCACTAATTTAGATGCCGCTACTTCTGGTGGTGAAAATGTTGAGTACTTTGCTAAGGTAAGACAATGTATTAAGCCTGACACAAGTTCTTGCGGAGATTTTTATTCTTGGGACAATGCTCAGCTTAAAGTGATGTCTCTTAAAAAAGATGCCTCTGGAAATCCAGCAGTAGTAAATAGTAGCCTTGATGCTTCATGTAATCAAGAAACTTACAATTTACCAATTACTGATCCAAGATATAATTCTGATTGTCGCGAATTCTACAACAAGAGCGGAAAAATTACTTACCACCTGATATCAAACACCATTTCTTGTTCTGATGATTGCCGCACTTATAGATTAAACAAAAAAAATATTGATAAAACACTAAGTGCTGGTTCCTGCGTTGACGCACCTGGTATTGATAGAAGTTGGGACGCCGCTGCTGGCACTTGTTATGCTTGTCAAAATGGTGGCATTTGGGACAATGCCCAAAAAGCTTGTATTTACAAGGCTATTCCTAGCGAAGGAACAACCTGTTCCGCTTCTGAAGTGGGTTGTCGCGAATACAATGGTAATAATGGCAACAGTTTAAAACAACAAGCCGCTTATGATTTTGAAGCTGGTGTTGACGACTTTTCAGTATTCGGTTTTGGTTCAGTTACTCAAAGCACAGAATCAACCAGTAAAAATGGACACTCTTTATTGATGAGTGGCGGAGTAGTAACTGATGCTTCTCAATTTGCCACAGAAGGATCCTCTTATGTTATTAAATTTATTGCTAAAGCCTCGTCAGCAATTAATGGTAAGATTTATTTCCAAAATTCGAATGTTGAAAATATTTCCACTTTTAATGTTAGCACCACTAATCCTCAAGGAAGTATTTCTTTTAAAGGAGATAATCAGTGGCACATATATGAATTTAATTTAACTAATTTAGATCATGTAGTAGAAGAAACTGAAAAATTAGTCTTTACTGTTAGCGGCAGCTTATTAATTGATAATATTATTATCAATGAGGTAACTGATAAATATTATTTAGTTCAAGGAACAAGTCAGGTGCCTGATGTTTGTTTCTATGACATGTTAGATGTTTATCAAGGACCAAATTTTAATTTAGGTTGCTCTGCTTATACTGACCGCGCTGGAACTGTTCATAATTTACATCAGTTTAGTGACCTTTGTCAGACTTCGGCTGTTGGTTGTGAACAAATGATTCAAACTAATAACTCGTCAAAATATTATAGTTATACCGTTAACCTAAATAGCGAAGATAAAAACGCCGCTTGTGTTTCCGGTACTCCAGGATGCATTGAAGTTCCAGGCGCTCAAGCCATTTATGCTGTCTTTGACGCTGCTAAACAATGCAACAGTGCTGACGCTGGTTGCTCTCGTTTTGGTTATCTAAAGACAGTTGGTAATACTAGTTCCTGGGTGGATAGTTATAAGAAAGCCCTGCCAGATGCTTATAATAATGAAGCTACCTCGCCACTTTGTCGCTCTAATGAAGTCGGTTGTGACACTTGGGTTTCTACTAACGGCGCAGCTTCATATTTTAAAACCCCTGGTTTAAATACTTGTGTCTTTAAAAATAATTATTGGTATAAGTCTCCAGTTAAACGTTGTGATGTAAATAGTGACGGCAAAATTGCTGACACTGAAAAAACCGGTAGTGTCTGTTTTTCTGATGCGGATTGTGGCACTAAAAAATGTATTACCGACACCAACGATTATCCATGTAATGTTACTTACTTAAAAACAGTTGGCCTTGGCGGTTTAAATGGCAGAATAGCCACTCCTGATGGTGCCGTTGGTTTATGCAACACAGAATCTTCAGGTTGCAGTGAATATATTGATCCAGTAAGTAAACACGTAAACAATTTAATTTATAATCCAGCGGCAGAAAAAATCGATGGTTCTTTAGCCGACAAATGGGTGCCTTTATCTGGAGGGGCTTATGCTCAACGCATTAACATTAAGCCAAACAAACTTTATATTTTACAAGTTGAAGGCGATGATAACGGCAAGACAGTTGACTTAGGAAACTTCTCTACTGTTTATAATGTTCCGCCAAATAATACTGTCAGAATTCTAAAAGAAGATAATACTTATGGTGATTTAACAGAGACTGTTTCTACAAAGAGTTCAGTTATCTTTAATAGCGGTGCCAATAATTATGTAACTGTTTTCCGTCATAGCGCTACCACCGACACCGTTTCAGCAGCTAGTATTTCTCTTAAAGAAGCGGTTATTAATTATCAGATAAAAACTAACATCGATACCACCTCGTGTAATGGTTTAGTCAACACTGATGCGGGTTGCGTTCTCTTTAACGCCAGAACGATGTCCGGTGCCAGTGGTCTTAAGACAAACATTTGGAATGCTACTCTAACTACTGAAAGCAGTTCGCCATCTGCTTGTGGTGATGCTGATACCAATTGTTTTAATAACGCCAACACGGTTGTTAAAGTTTCTCCAGATAGAGTTTGCTCTCGTTGGTTGTCTTGCCAAACCTACACCGAAGATCCAGTAACACACGAAAAAACTTGTTATAAGATGGGAGAATGTGATCAGTTAAATGAGAAAAATGAATGTGGTAATTTCTTAGTCGTCGATGGTACCACTCGCGATATTAAAAATAGTCAAAATAAAAACGCTACTGGCTACTCATTGATTAACAATTGGTATATTGGTGGCATGAAAGAGGTTGGTGTTAATACTGATGCCCACTTTGATTTCGAAAACACTTCCGTTAACTTAACTTGTAAGAGAAATATTGATGTAACTGGTAAGGCAGCTTTAGTTGCCGTTCAAAATAGTGCTTGTGTCTTCGATAGAAATATTAATGACAGTTTAGTTCTTACCCCAGAAAATGCGCCAACTAATTATCCAGCTCACGGTAAAGGGTACTTAAAAGTATTAAATTATTATCAGATTTCACCACAATCAGAAAAATCTACAATTCCAGCTTATACTAATCAAGATTATTACATCAATTATTTAGTAAACACCAAAGGTTCTAGTGCTAGAGCTAAGTTAGTTATCACCGATGAAAATAACAACGTTAAAGCAACTTTTACTGACTCAGCTCCTAATGGTTGGGAGAGAAGAGTTTATAAGTTTAATATCTCTAATAATGTTAGTTCTGATAAAACAAAAAAACCAATAAAACTTAAAATTTATTTAACATCTGATGCGGCTAACCTAACCACTGGTTATGTTTACTTCGATGATATTAATATCGAGCCAGTTCTTCAAACTGGTACCAGTAGTTATGTTGCTAAAGATTGTCGTTTGTATCCAGGTGATGATAGCGTCTCCTGTCTATCAACTAATAACAACGTCATTAAAGATGGTTTGTTCGGTTATTGTCTTCAATATGACCCCGCTAATCCTGGTGTTTGTTTAATGTGGTATCCAACTGATCAAATTTCTCCAATAACTAGAACCAGTCAATCAACCTTGGGCTACTCCGGCAAATTCCCGCTATATTATTGTACTGAAGCTAATGGCAACTTTGATTTAGTGGAGAAAATTATTGCCTCTCCGGCTAAAGATTGTTCAAAGTGTAACAATGTCAAAGAAGGTACAAGTGAATGTAAAATTATTATTGGTTCTTGTGCTGGTGTGTCTGATCCTAATTATATAACAATTGAATTAAATGAAGGTTATGTGGCTGGTAAGGACAACTCTTTTTCAAAGAAAATTTGTATTCCAAATCAAGATCCTGATAAAATGTTAGTGCCGGCTAAAAAAGTTATTTTGGATCCACTTGATGGACCGTTGTCAAATAGAAAATGTGGCTATCCAAACGTTGATGATGCTCAAATTGTTTACTATGAAAGCTGGTCAAAATATGATGGTACTTTAAGAAAGATTAATGATTATATTGATGAAGCAAGTAACGCCGCTGTCGATGGTTTCGATTCCATCATGGTTTTGGAGGGTGGTAAAAGTTTAGAATCAGATTTAAAATATGTTGCTAGTGCTGACCCCGACAAGGTGTTCCGTATTTCTTGCAATAAGTTCTCTAAATTTGTAGAAAACGACGGTACTAACGCTGTCTGGTCAGGACGCATTGGTCGCAGCTCTATTTATTCCACTACTACTCCAAATTTCTTTAGTTCTTCATTAAATCGTTTCGGACGCAGCAGAGAAGATGTTCCTTTTGGCGCCGCGTCTATCAGTGGTGATTATGATTTAAGTAACAGTGAACCGTTATTACTTAGAAATCAATACTCCAAACAACTTAGCGAAACTATCTTTGCCGGACGACCATATGGTTGTTCTGGTGGTGGTTGTTCAAATATTGGTCAGTGTAGTTTGAACTCTAATGTTTATTGTTTACTTGGAACGGCCAATGACACTGTTAGCAACAAGAGTTGTGCTGCCGGGGGTAATGGAACTTGTATTGCTCTATGGTCATCAGTTCCTAAAGAAGCTGATGCTATTTCTAACTTAAATCAAATATTTGTTAAAAAATATGGAGATTATAGTTATCAAAATGGAGGTTATTCTAGTATAGGATCCACAGCGTTCTTTAAGTCTATTGATAGTATGGGCCCAACAGATTCACCACATTTATTAACCACCGCTGGCAATATTGGAAAGGTTTTGCCGGACATTAAAAAGCTTTCTTTTACTTTTGAAAAAGACCGCCAAGTTTTTCCTGTTGTTATATCAAATGGTAGTTTTACCGTTGATTCAGCTGGTTTATATAAATTGTCATTCAACGCTATTATTGATGAAGAGCAACAGCCAATGAAGCAAATTACAATTGATTGGGGGGACAGTACTCAAGTAATAACAGGGCTGGATAATAAACCGGAAGACGGCTCACCTCATGTTTTTTATCATTTTTATTTAAAAGGAACTAATCATGTAGAGGTGGAAGTAACTGATAATTGGGGCGCCTTTAAGCGTCTAAAAATGTCTGGTACTAATTGGCAATAAAAATAATTTTTGTATAAGAAAAGAGCGTGTCACTTCTGTGCACGCTCTTTTGTTTTTTAGTCTTTTATGAGACGAATTCCATATCCCCAGTTTTCCCAGTTTCCTACTAAACCCTCGCCGACTCCAAATACGGTTTTGTACTCTTCGTTTGTTGAAGTAAGCAGCCAACAATTTATTTTTAATCTGCTAAATGGGGCATTATTGGTGCCTCTGATTATGTATCTGGTTCCGCTACCCAGTGCAGTAAAACCAGATTCATTATTAGGCGCGGCTATACCATGTTCAGCTTCCCAGGGGTCTACTTCCCAGTATTTGCCACTGGAATCTTTCATTTTTGGTCCAGCCGCCACGGTTTCTCCTAAGTAGTTATTCAGGGAAGTAAATTCATTGGCGGAAGGAACATGAAATCCAGTGATAAGAACCTTTTCATTAGTGACTGTTGATCTGTTGTACAAGGCTCCGTAGATTTTACCAAGTTCCGGATCGTTGTTATACCAGCAATAGGCGGGACCAGTTTGATTTACCCAATCTTCGTCACCAACCACATTAGGAATCTCCGTTCCGTCAGTATAGTGTGACGTTTTCAGATTTTCCTGCAGCCAATACTGATTACCAATCTTGATTACATGATAGGGATTATTATCATAATCTCTAACAATGTAAGTCGAAATATGGAAAGTGATACTGGTATCAGAACCGGCGGCATTAACTGCAATTAGACGAACCTGATATTCAGTTTTGACACTAAGTTCAGGAAAGTCGGCAGTGACCTTTTTAACGTCGACGCCAGTGTAGCCACCGCTTAAGGCTAGCTTCTGGTAATTTCCGCCAATAAGACGATGCTCCAGAAAAAGTTTGGTATTTTTTTCGTTCGCTTTGAACGAAACCGAGAAGATGGCCTGATTTTCAGTAACACTTTCCAGTGAACTGGAGGTGATCTCGGGCTTAACCAAAGCATCTGGTGTAGGATCATCCGGGTCTGGACCTTCTGGACCGATTGGATTCGTGGGGTCACAGGCGACAAAGAAAAAAACGGTAACGCTGAGAGCAATAGCCCCCAAAACGTTGAATAATCGGAACTTTTTCATTTTATAAGGGGTTTTTATTGTTTATGTACGATTTTTGATTATGAAAATATTATAATACTAAAAGTATGTTTTGTCAAGCATAGGGCCTTTTTCATCTTTTTGTGTAATAATTTATTTTTTCATTTTTTTATAACAAAAATGATAATAAAAAAAATAATTTTTTGTTATTTTTATTTTTGCTAATATCTTTTTTTTATAGTAAAATTATAGAGTAAAAACTGTTAAAATAATTTTTAGTTTGTGGTATAATAGTGATGAATTATTTTAAAGTTTTTATGGATATTGATGCTCAGTTATTAAGTCAAAGCGAAGAAGAAAAAGCCGGTGAGTTTCGAGCTTCTAAGCGTGCTCAGGAGTCAGAAACAGTGGCGCAAAAGAGCGCTTCTTTTAGAGAACAAATTCAGGCTAAAAGAGGACTTAATATTACCAGTGAAGAAAGAGCTCAGGAAATGGTTTTTAGGGAAAACTCCTTTAGAAAAATGTCCGATGGTTGGTTAAAGGGTGCTTGGCAAAATTTGATAACTAGCTGGGGTTTTACACTTCTTTACATTAACGCCCACGCTTTTTTAAATAAAGTTTTTGGACCTAAATATTTTAGAGAGCTTGGTGGAGAATGGATTCCAGCTGGAATTAGAAAATTGGAAGATTCCGGAATGAAGAAGGCGGCTTCGCTAGCCAAAATAATTGAACCACTAGGATGTGCTGGTTTAAATCTAATTGTTTTTTTCTTGATTCTCCTGATTTTAACAATCATTAACATTCTAACATCGATTTTATCAGGTGATTTATCTTTCATCTGGGATATGTTCAATGATTCAATATTTGATCTCAAAAATATTTTTTCATAATTTACTTTGCTTAAATGAGAAAAATCAATTTCAAAAAAATGTTTAGTGTTAAAAATACAATTTTTTCATTGTTAATTTTTGGCGCTATTTTCTTATTTGGACATTTTGCCTCTGCCGCCACCATTGGGGAAGCTTTAGGCAATGTGGTTGGTGGTATTATTGCTCTATTTATTCGGGCAATCTCTTCAATTTTAATTTTACTGGTAAACGTGTTGATGAGCGTCATGTCTTATAGTGATTTTATTCATGCTGATGCCGTTACTAAAGGCTGGATTGTGGTTCGTGATTTATGCAACATGTTCTTTGTGGTTATTTTATTGATTATTGCTTTTGCCACTATTTTAGGTCAGGAAGAATATGGAGCTAAGAAAATGTTGCCTAAGTTAATTATGGCAGCAGTTTTAATTAATTTTTCAAAACTTATTTGTGGCCTCATGATTGATTTATCAAGCGTCGTGATGCTTACTTTTGTAAATGCCTTTAGTGCCATTGGTGCTGGTAATATTTTAAACATGCTAGGAATTTCTAGTATCACTCAAATTTCTGTTGGCGGAGAGGGTGCAGTAACCTTTGCCATGATTGTTAGTTCTTACATTTTTGGTTTGATTTATATCGTGATTGCCACAGTAGTAATTGCCGCCATGCTTGGTATGTTAGTTGTTCGTTTGGTAATGATTTGGATATTAGTTGTTTTATCTCCTTTTGCTTTTTTCTTACAAGCTGTTCCTGGTGGTAGCAAATATGCTAGTCAGTGGTGGACAAGATGGACTAGTAATTTATTAGTTGGTCCAATCGTCGCTTTCTTCTTGTGGTTGTCATTTGCTGCTTTGCAAGGTGGAAACCCAATCAATGTTTCCAGTGATGGTGACAACGAATTAGCAACTAATAATTCCAGTATAGAGAACGCTGCTGGTTTAGGATCAGAAGCTGGTACAACATCAGCGATGGCTAAATTTGTAATTGCCATTGGCATGCTTTTAGGTGGTATGCAGATCGCTCAAAGTGTTGGTGGCGAAGCTGGTGGGGCAATGGGAAAAATATTTAATAAGGGTAAAGGCATGGCGACCGCTGCCGGAATTGGTGCCCTAACTGCTGGTGGAAAAGCTATTGGCAGAGGAGCTAGAAATGCTACTCTTGCTGGTTTTGGCAAAGTGGCAAATTTAGCAAGTAGTAAAGATGAAATAACAGGAAAGAGAAAAGGAAATAACGTTGGAAACTTCGCATTGCAATGGAAAGATGATTTAGTTAATTCTCGAAAAAAAGAAAAAGTAGCTTCTCGTGAAAAATTCTTAAAGAAAATTGGAGTTGGTGAAAAATCAGCTGAGATAGCTCAGGATATTTATAATGATGTTAAGAAGAATCCAACAGTTCAATCTTTAAATAGTATTGTTAGATTCAAGGCCTCCAATAGAAAGTATAATAGTGCCAAAAACGAGAAAGAGGCTTACGAAAATAGCGGGGACAAAGCTGCTGATGAAAGTGAAATAAATTCTTTAAAAGCAAGGATGGCAGCCAACCCTAACTATTCTAGAAGCATGTGGACCGCTAATGAAATATTAGCTTCCGAAAGAATGAAAAGTTATAGTAAAAATAGCAAGATTGTAGAAAATAGAGATGAAAATCCGGTATTTCCTATTACTGGCAAGGCTTTAAAGAACATGACTGAAAAGAAAAAAAGAGCCAAAGATCGAATTAGTGTTATGGCTAGAACTCCAGACTATTTTAAGGGTTTAGGTAGTAAAGGTATATATAAAAAGGATGGTATTACTGATGACCAAAAACGTTGGTTGGATATGATGAATGATAGCAGTGACACCGACACCGACTTGGATGCACACAACGCCTTACGAAATACGATTAGTCAATTAGACGGAACTGGTGCCCCAGCCAACCAATTAGACAGAAAAGAGGCTAATAGCATGGCTAAGTTATTAGCAGCTTACAAAAAAGGTGGAGGTAAGATGAAAGCGTTAAGTGCTTTAGATGATGCCGTAAGAAATACTAACGCTGCGGGAACCGAGATTACTGATTCTGATGCTTTAAGTGGCGAAGTTTTAGTAAACTATCGTAATTTTGATAAGAGTAAAATGATTTTAAATGAAGGCAAGGGTGAATTAGAATATGACTCTTTTATTAAAAATTCTGTCAAAAAACCTCAGGACCGCAGTTCCGAAAAAGACTTTATTGGTGCTAGTTTTGCTAAAATAAATACCAGAGCCAGAGAAAAAGGAATTGACTTTAAGCTTGATGCCGCTCCGGCTGCTAATTTAGGTAAAGAGCAGGTTGATAAAATGTCTCTTGTAATGTCTAGTTTGTTAGATGATGAAATAAACACTTTAGAGTCAAGCATTAAACAATCAACGGCTAACAATCCAGTAATCAAGAATAGTCAGGAAAAGATTGAAAGTCTACAGAAGTCACTCGGTGATATAAAAGAACCAAACAGCGTAGCTGGCATGGCTAAGAGTAACGAAATAAAAAGAGCAATTAACAGCGAACAACAAGTTATTGAAAAAGAGTCTTCAACTCTTCCTGATGCTCAAAAGTTAAGTCAGTTAAAAGCTGCTAAAAAACGTTTTGATGATAAAGATTTATCAGGCTTATCCCTTAATAATACAGATGTTATTTATAAAGGCGAAACAGACAGTGATAAGCGAAAAGAAAAATATAACGGAATCCAGCACGAGCAGATGCATAAAGCTGGTCTTAAAAATGAAGAACTTACTCACGAAAGTGCTGATGCCTTACAGAATGCTCGTCTTATTGGACGTATCCCTGGAACTGACAAACGTTATGACACTGAAATTGGTAGAATGGCATCTCAAATGGAAGCGGCTAAAATTGATCCAGCTTTAATTAAACAAGCCGTCGCTAAACAAATTGATTCTTGGAAAGTTTCTAGTGCTCAACGAGTGATGGAAATTGAAAAAGGTGATAGACAAACAGTCTCTGAATCAATCAAGGAGAGTGAGTCAAAAGAAACAACAATCGACAAAACTAAGGAAGAAGGAGTAGTAAATAATGTTGAACATTTAGAATCGTTAAATAAAAATATTGAGAATCTAAATATAGCTGTTGAGAAGATGTCTTCTAATTTAGGAAAGAGAAGTAGCTCATCTGATACTAAGGCTAGCATGTCTATTGCTGATTTGAATTTCTTCCGCCGCATGTTTAATGGTTTAAATAAAAGAATAGAAAAGATGGGTGTTAGTAATCCTAAGCCGATTACGGCTATGGTTGCAAATGAAGAAACTGAATCTAAAGAATAATTTTTAAGCATAAATTAGTATTAATACATTATGAAAGAATCATACTTATCGGAGTGTTTAGAAAAATTTCATGAACTGCCAGAAATAATCCAAGAAATGGTTGGCGGTTTTGATTCTTGTTTGTTTATCAAAAAATTAGAAGAAGCTTATAATATTTCTTTGAGCTTTGCTGTTATTTTGGTTGTTATTGGAGAGTTAGAAATTGATGACCTGCCGGAGTATTTTAATTTAAAGTTTAATTTGGATAAAGCTAAAGGCGAAGAGATAACTAATAAGTTAGAAGAAAAAATATTTAACCCAGTTTTAGATTTAGTGTTAGAGTTTGACGATGATGAGGAGGCCGTAGAAGAAACGACGGAAGAATTAATTGTTAATAGGTCTCTTGAAGATAGAAGAGAATTTATCTTAAAAACTTTTTCTGGAGGAATTATGTCCATGATGCAGTCTGAGGCGACGGATATTAAAAATTTTAACATTGCTCTTTTTAAAACATTTAACGACGATGAGGACTTGGAAGATAAAGTTGAAACCCTTCTCTATAACAATCAAGAAAAAATTAGCGGACACCAAATAATTTTAGACGGTCATCCAGCCTCACCTTCCATCGCTAATTGGTTAAAAGATTTTATTAAGAAATACGGCAGCGGTTTATTTGATGAAGTCATTTTGGCTGAATACTTAAGTCAATCGCCAAATGTAAGAACTCTTAAACCAGAAGAAAAAGAATTAGTTAGAAAAGTTTTAAAATTATATCGTAATTTAGTTTTCTTTCCAGAGAGTATGGATGGTGTTGCTGTTGAAAACTGGGAAATTGTGCCTTTGGGTTACGATGTTATAAAGAGCGCCGCGGTAGCTCAAAATATTACTGAAAATCCGGTAATCAACGAACGTCAAAAAATTATTTTTGACCTGCAGAAAAATTTAACTAAATATCCGACTACTAGTTTAGAATATAAGGCTGTCCAGCAAGAAATTAATCGGCTTAGTCGCAAGTAATTACCATGTTTGATTATTTACAAAAATTTAATAACCTACCTCAGAATTTAAGAGATAGTGTGTCTTCGCCAGTTGCCATGGCGGTCATTTCTGATTTGGAAAAAAAATACAAAATTGATTTAGCAGCGACAGTCATGAAGGTGATGGCTAAAATTATTCCACTAGCTGATTTATCAATTTATTTTGTATCCGATTTTGCCTTAGACCAAGAGTCTGCTAAAAAATTAACCGCTGAGCTTAAAGAACGCTTATTTTTTTCGGTGGCTAATTATTTAGGCTACAATCCTTCTTATTCTTCAATTGTTCCTAAAACAGTTTTAGCCCCAGCTCATCTGGTGGGAGTTGAAAAAATTATTAAAGACTCCGGCGTTACTTTTCCAGGAGCCGAACTCAACACTAGATTTAAAAGCGTTTTAGCAACTTATTTAAAAGGTGTTAGAAGTCGCATCGATACCCGCTTGGCACTAAACAAAGAAGTTATCTCTGGTGGCTTAGGTTTGGACTATAAGATAATTGATAAAATATTTAAAATCGCTGATGAGGTTATTGCTGGACAAACACTTCCTAGTGGCGCTCATTTATCACTGCCTCAAGAAGTAAAGCCAGAACCAGTCAAAAGTGGTTTAGATAAGGTAAGAGCTCTATATGAAAAGCCAGGAGAGGCTCGCGATATTCCTTATGATCTCAAAGCGGCAATTTCAACCGGTGCTATTAAAAAACCAAGCGCCCCTCTTAATTTACCAACACCAGTAGAATCTAAAGAAAAATTATTAGAAGAACCGAAAAAAGAAAATATTATTGTAAAGCCAGTTGAACCAACAAAGCCAGTTAATGTCGAGGTAAAAACATCAGAAAGCCCTAAAGTAAATATTACTGTTAATCCAGTTATTCCTGTTACCCCCGTTCCGCCAGTTGTTCCAATTAGTCAAAAAGTGGTTGCTGATCTTATTCCCGAGGAGCCAAAGATTAATCGACCACCAGAAAAAACTGGTTTGCTTTCTAAAATTTTAGGAAATGAAAGTCCTAAAAAAGAAGTTACTCCTGTTAGCAAGCCAGAAGTAAAAGCACCAGTTGCACCCATTGCCTCGGTGGCGTCTTTAAGAGCTGAAGCGGCTGCTGTTTCAAATAAGCCCACACCAAAACCGGCTGCAGCGCCAGTCCAGAATAATGAAATCAGAAATATCCCTAAAGTGATGGGCCCTATTGAGGAATTATTTTATTTGGACATTGTTAATTTTAGACGCTTAGGTTCGCAGCCTAGCGAAATGGCCGAGAAAGTAGAATCAAAGATCAGGTTATTAGAAAAAGACGGGTATGATAAAATGATAGAAGGAGTTATGGCTTGGCGTTCCGGTTTAATTAATTCTATTTATTTAAAAATGGGGTTAGAGGCTCTTTCAAAGGGAATGGGCTTAAAACAATGCGCTGACAATTATCAAGTAGCTAAAGATTCTAGATATTTATCTTGGCCAGAAATCGAGGCAATAATTTCTTTAAATAGTCGTTTGATGTTTTAGTATATGCAACAGTTTACCGTCCCACAATTTATCGACGTTGAAGATAAAATCATCGGACCAATTACGGCTCGTCAGTTTGTTATTTTTTTGGCGGCGGCTATATTGATTGCGATTGCTTATAAGATTTTTGATTTTACTTTATTTGTTACCTTTGGTGTTATTATCTTTTTGATGGCGGTGACATTTGGTTTTATAAAAATAAATGGCCGTCCTTTTCACTTTTTTCTATTAAACGTTATTCAAACAATGCGTCGACCAGGAATAAGAGTTTGGAATAATCGCTTAGCCCAAGTTGTTGATATGGAAAAAATTCCAACTTTGAAATTTGATTCGACCAAATCTGCTAAAGAGTATTACGAAAAATCTAGACTAGCCGAACTTACATTAGTTGTTGATACTGAGGGGGAATATCGTGGTGATGAAGAGGAAAATCTAAAGATAATTAACTGAGTGTAAAATTATGTCGGACAATAAATTAGCCAACAACAGAATAACCGCCTCAACCCAGGAATATCTTGATATTGCTGAAATTCGTGATGATACCGTAATTATGAAAGACGGTACTTTAAGATGTGTGTTGTTGGTTTCTAGTATTAACTTTGCGCTAAAGAGTGAAGATGAACAAAATGCGGTCATCGATTCTTATATTAGATTTTTAAACAATCTAAGTTTTACTTTACAAATTGTTATTCAATCTCGAGAGCTGGATATTAATAACTATTTAGAATATTTGAAAGGCAAAGAAAAAGAACAAACCAATAAATTGCTTAAGGCTCAAACTGGTGAGTATATGAATTATATTAAAGAGCTTACTTCACTAGGCAAGATTATGAATAAGCGTTTTTATGTAGTTGTTCCTTATGATCCAGCCACGGATAAACACAAAGGTTTTTTTGCTTCCTTTAAAGATGCAGTTCGACCGGCTTCAATGATTATTTTAAAAGAGAAAATATTCTTATCTTATCAGGAAATGTTAAATCGTCGGGTTGATAGTGTGATGGGCGGTTTGGAATCAATGGGAGTGGCAGTAGAGCGACTTGATACTCAAGGTTTAATAGAACTTTATTATAAGACTTATAATCCAGAAACTGCTAAGCACCAAGAGTTGGTGGATATAAATAAATTACGAGTTGATTTATGATTGATTTTAATAAAGAAGACAACCAAAAAAAGATTGGCCTTAACACTGACATTCGAGATTTGGCTCGTAGACCTCAGACCAATGAGGCTCCGGTAGTAAATGTTAGTGCGAGTGAAGCTAAAGATATTATTGAGGAAGAAAAAGCTTTTCGTCGCGGTGTTCTATCGGTTAGAGATTTAATTTCTCCAGCCAGTTTAAAAGCGGAAGCAAAACATTTGATGTTGGGCAATAAATTTGCTCGCACCATTTTTGTTATTGGTTATCCTCGTTACATTAGTGTTGGTTGGTTTGCTCCAATTATTAATCTTAATTTGACCTTTGATGTTTCAATGTTCTTTTATCCAGTAAAGAGCGCTATTATTTTGAAACAATTACAAAACAAAGTGGGTTCTATTTCTGCTCAAATTATTTCTGATGCGGAAAAGGGAGCGGCTCGCGATCCACTTCGAGAAACCGCTTTGCATGATATTGAATATTTACGAGATTCTTTAACTCAGGGAACCGAAAAGTTTTTTCAATTTTCTCTTTATATCACGTTGTATGCCGAAAATACGAAAGACTTAGACCGCATGAGCGATCAAGTAGAAGATATTTTAGGTTCTCGCTTGGTTTATTCACGACGAGTTTATTTCCAGGCAGAGCAAGGATTTAATTCTACTTTACCAGTAGGTAATGATGAGCTTTATATAACCTTCAACATGAATTCGTCGCCAGTAGCATCATCTTTCCCTTTTATTTCCAGTGAGCTTACCAGTGATAAAGGTATTTTGTACGGTGTTAATCGCCACAATAATAGTTTAATTTTATTTGATCGTTTCTCTTTGCAAAATGCTAACTCCGTTGTGTTTGCGACTTCTGGTGCCGGTAAATCATATGCTATCAAATTAGAAGTTTTGCGTTCTTTAATGCTTGGTTCTGATGTTATTGTTATTGACCCAGAATACGAATACAAACATCTATCCGAAGCGGTTGGAGGCACATATATTAATATTTCTTTATCATCAGAAAATAAAATCAATCCTTTTGATTTACCGCGTTCGATTGGCGGTGAAGCGAAACCAAAAGATATTATCCGTAGTGCTGTTATCACTCTGAAAGGTTTAATGAGATTGATGTTAGGCAATCTAAACTACGACGAGGATTCAATAATAGACCGTGCCTTACTCGAAACTTATGCCAAGAAAGATATTACCCCAGACTCCGATCTGTCTAATATCGAAGCGCCGGTTATGAGCGATTTCCAACAAGTTCTTGAAGGTATGGAGGGGGGAGCTGATTTAGCTCTGCGTCTTAAAAAATATACTGAGGGTACTTTTGCCGGATTACTTAATAACCCAACGAATGTAGAAATGAATAATCAAATGATTTCATTCTCAGTTCGTGATCTTGAAGACGAACTTCGTCCGATTGCTATTTATACTATTGTTAATTACATTTGGAATATTGTGCGCTCAGAAACCAAAAAACGTATTCTGGTGATTGATGAGGCTTGGTGGATGATGCAACACGAAGACTCCGCTAAGTTTATTTTTGCTTTAGTTAAACGTTGTCGTAAATATTATTTAGGTGTAACCACCATTACTCAGGATGTAAACGACTTTTTGTCATCACCTTATGGCCAAGCGATTGTAACCAACTCATCGCTGCAGATACTTCTTAAACAATCTCCAGCCGCTATTGATTTGGTGCAAAAAACTTTCTTATTAACAGAAGGCGAAAAATATTTGTTGCTCGAATGTGGTCTTGGTGAAGGAATTTTCTTTGCTGGTAACAAACACGTAGCTATTAAGATTGTCGCTTCTTATTCAGAAGATCAATTAATTACTTCCGATCCAAAACAACTACTAGAGATTGCTGAAGCTAAACGACAGTTTGAAGAATCACAAGAACAAAAATAAATTAATATTATAAATATATGATGGATAATCGTAAAAAAATTGGCCTGTTAATCATTGCGGTGGCGGTGCTTATTCTAGCAATAATCATTATTCTGTTTATTAAAAAGACCGACCCCGAAGTTGATGGACCGATATCAAGTAGTACTACAACCGGAACCCTAGAAGTTTCTGAAATTGTTGTTGCTCCAACGTCAACTCCAGGGGATAAACCAAGAAACTATCAAACCTATGATATCTCTAAAGAGGCTCCACATGAAGTAAACGCTAATGACGCCGCTAAAACTGCCTCCTTATTTGCTACTCGCTTTGGGTCATTTTCTAATCAATCTGATTACGGTAATGTTACTGATTTAAAAATATTTATGACCGATTCAATGAAAGAATGGGCCGATAAGTATGTGGCCGAGCTTAAGTCTCAAAAATATACCGGAGAATATTATGGAATTATCACTCATACCTTGACCACTAAAGTTTTAAGTTATGATGAAAATAATGGTAAGTCTAAAATTGAGGTAACCACTGAAAGACAAGAAAACAAAGGTGACGTTTTGGGAACTACTTATCAACAAAAAATGACCTTGGATTTAGTAAAAGTAAACAACGAATGGTTGATTGATAATGCGGTTTGGGAAAAATAATTAATTTGGAATTACCCCTCGTTTCCAGCATCAATATGTCCAATATAAAAACTATTTTTGTATGTTCTAACTGTGACGCCCAATTTCCTAAGTGGAGTGGGCGTTGTTTAGAGTGCGGTTCCTGGGGAACTTTATCAGAGTCACTGCAGGATAAAAAACAGGAAGAAAAAAAGGATGTCATTTCTAAAATCGGTGATGCTAATTTGGTTGATTTAAAGAAAGTCGACACCATGAATTTAAATCGGCTCATGATTGGCATTCCAGAAATTGATAGAGTTTTAGGTGGTGGACTGGTGCCAGGTTCGCTTACCTTACTTAGTGGTGAACCAGGAATTGGTAAATCAACCTTAGTCGCCCAAATTGCTGACGCTTTATCTAAAAACGGTTTAATAGTCTATGCAAGCGGCGAAGAGTCAGCCGCTCAAGTTAAAGGACGGCTAGAGCGCTTAAATTGCTCCTTGGATAACTTACGATTTATTGGCGAAACTAATATTGAAAAAATAATTAGTTCAGTTTTAAAAGCTAAACCCGATTTAGTTATTATTGATTCTATTCAGACCGTCTATTCATCACTGATTCCATCTGAGGCTGGTAGTATTAATCAAATTAGAGCCGGAGCAGTTAAGTTTTTGGAGGTGGCTAAAGAACATGATATTTCAGTCATTTTAATCGGCCACATCACCAAAGATGGACAAGTGGCTGGACCAAAAGCTTTAGAACACATCGTTGATACGGTTCTTTATTTAGAAGCCGAGACTAACAATAATTATTGTCTGCTTCGAACTAATAAGAACCGCTTTGGGTCTACTAATGAGCTCGGTATTTTGGAGATGACTGGCAACGGTTTTAAAGAAGTAGCTAACCCCAGTCTCGTTTTTATTGATGCCGCTCACACTCAGCTGGCTGGTTCAGTTATTGGTTGTGTATTTGAGGGCACTCGCCCGTTTCTGGTTGATATTCAATCTTTGGTCTCTAAGACTGTTTTTGGTTATCCGCAACGAAAGACCAGCGGCTTTGATTTAAATCGCTTACAAGTGCTCTCGGCCGTGCTTAGTAAGCGTACCAAGGTTAATCTAACTAGTCAGGATATCATTTTAAATATTGTCGGCGGTCTGCGTCTTAATGACCCGGCTTTAGATTTAGCTGTTTGCGCCGCCATTATTTCTTCTAGTTTAAATAAGAACTTTGACCGTCATACAATAGTTTTAGGGGAGGTTGGCTTAGGTGGGGAAATAAGAGCAGTATCTAAGATTGAGCAACGACTGGCTGAGGCTGAAAAACTGGGCTTTACTCAAGCTGTTATTCCTAATGTTGAAGTTAAGACTAAGAAAATAAAGATTACTAAGCTTAAGAATTTGGGGGAATTAGTCGAGTATATCAAATAGCGCTATTTACAAAAAGTGAAAAACGTGATATATTAAAATAGTTAATATAAATAAAAAATATATGAGTGAACAATTTGGGTTTAATAGTCCGGAAGTAAAAAAAGAAGCACCGCTTCCAGAAGATTTTCCTATATATCCTAAAAATTATCAGTTTGACGCGTCAACTCGTGAGGGGATGCCAGATGATGATAAGCAAATGTTTTTTGATAATAAAGGGGATCTTGATAAAGATTTAACTACCAGGGTGTGGTATGCAATTTCTCACGGCACCAGAATTAATAAGCCTTCCGGCCTTTCCGTAGAAGATCATAAGAATATTGAGCTAAATGGATTTTTAGGATTAAAAGAAATTTCTTTTGATGAATATTTTAAAAAATCAGGAGCATATCGTACAATGGCTTGCTTGCCAGAAAGTGATCCTGAAAGAAAAACGTTGTTAGATTTTCAAGCAGATTTAGTTATGCATTCATTTTCAAGTACTGTAAGAAAAATAGTTGATAGTATACCAGAGTTAAAGGAGTCGGCTGAACGTTTTGTAAAAGCAAAAATAAAATATGATGCTGATCGTTTAAGAAGAGAGGTTGTTGATTCTTTAAATAAAGAAAGTGATGACAAGTTATCAGAAAGTCTAAAAGAAGAATATTTGGAGGCCGAAAAAGAATTTGACAGAATAAGAGCTGAGCAAAACATTAAATATTAATTTTTACCATTTAAGCAAAAGGACCAATCGTTTAGATTGGTCCTTTGTTGTTTTTTGTTTTAAGCGCTTCTTTTGAGCGGCTCTTTTCTTCTAACCCGGGCTTTTTGCTGAACCTTGAGTTCAGATTTTCTTTTTTTCGAAACTATCTCAGTTTCGTGACTGGCGGCTTTAAAATCAGCTGCATCTTCTTCAAATCGAGGCTTTAGTCTCCCGACTAAAACATACTCGTTTTTCTCTTCGGTCTTTTTCTTGCCGTTTTCAGTGGCGATTTTTTTTCGAGAAACAAAGACCCTTACAACGCCATTATAGCTTACTTCTAGTTTATCGAAGTTGGCCTGAACTGGCTCATCGTTATCCATAAAACACATGATTTTTTTGCCGGTGTGAGTTTTGCAAGAAAAATCAAAGTTCCCTTTAGTGACAATTTTACACATGGTGAATTTTTTTAAGGTCCATACTAACAATAATTATATAAAAATATTACTCTCGGTGGTCCGGTTTGTCAAATTAATTTTTATATGTTAATTTTAGTAAACTATGACTAATTTAGAGCTAAATTATCTAAAATCTAAAGAGGGGCAAGAGGCTTATCAGGAACACTGTCTTATCAGTGACGCTAAGTTGGAAGTTTTAGTTTTAAAAAACCAAACCTCTAACAAATTTTTTGGTGCTTTAGCATCTTTAATAAAACTACGTCGAGCGGCCGCTGGTAAATTTAGTAAAAGCGAAGAAATGTTTTTTACCCCTTTGAGCTTAGAACAGGCCACAGGCGAAACAATTGCTAAACATATTGCGACTCGTTTTAAACCAGGGTGGACCGTTCAAGATTTAACCTGTAGTTTAGGAGGTAATACTATTTTTTTAGCTCAGCAGGTAAAAAAAATAATCGCCGTTGATCTATCGGAAGAAAAAATAGAATGCGCTAAATTAAACGCCTCAGTTTACGGTGTAGATAATAAAATAGATTTTATTGTCGGTGATGCGTTTTTAAATATCAATGAGAGCGTCGATGCTTTTTTCTTGGATCCGGCTCGTGATCGCGAAGGTGACACTAAGACTCGCTCATTTTTAAACTCCAGTCCGTCGTTACTTGATATTTTGCCACAGTTATTTGAGATTACCCATAACATAGCAGTAAAAATTTCCCCCGCTTTTGATTACGAGGAATTAAAGCAGTTGCCTGAGGAGCCAGAAATAGAAATAATTTCCGAAAATAATAATTGTAAAGTAGCAATGTTGTGGTTTGGCGATTTTAAGACAGCTAAACTTCGAGCTAGTGGTTTTAAAAAAGACCAATTTTTTTCTTTCACAGACAATGGCTCGGTAGCTAGTTTTTCTAAAATAAAAAAATATTTGTACGAACCAAATAAGGCAATCTCTAAAGCTCATTTAATTGATGAAGTCGCTGTTAAATTTTCACTTTCAAAAATAGATTATAATTTATCATTTTTAACTAGTGACGAGCTGGTGTGTCTTGGCGATAATAATATTTTTAGAAAATTCGAAGTGTTGCATTTTGATAAGTTTTCTTTAAAACAATTTCAAGCATTTTTGAAAAAAGAGAAGATTGAAAGAGCGGAAATTATTGTAAAACACTTTAAGATGACCGCTGATGAAATTCGCAAAAGACTTAAAATAAAAGAGGGCGGTGATCGTGTGTTAATTTTAACAACCCTACAAAATCAAGAGAAAGTCTTTATATTAGCTAAAAAAGTAGATTAATCAAAGATAATTATTGACATAATTTGTCAAGTATGATATAATATTTTTACCTTAAAAAATCGTACCTTTTTAACAAAAATCAGAGCTTTGGAGGGGCTCACGATATGAAAAAGAAATTATTTTGGGCAGGAATGTTTTTATTAGAGTTATTAGCATTCTTGTTTATCCTTTTTTTTAGCAGAATTTTTGGATATGTCATGTATAATCCTCTTTATGAATTCTTTGAGCAACCTTGGTGGTTACTAGTTCCAGAGTTCATTCTTATGGCTTATGCGATTTTCTGCCTTTTGTATAAAAAAGGAAAAATTGCAAAAAGATATTTTGATCAAGCGTTAAAAAATGTTTGACCCCCACACTTTAAAA
>CAZHYP010000007.1:0-13312 GCA_964536885.1 uncultured Gammaproteobacteria bacterium
CGGGGGTAAAGTTATTGATGCTGGCATGATATAGGTCAACGGTTGAGGAGGCGATTAGGGCGGCGGCACTAAAAGTGCTGGAAGCTGTCATGGTAATTCCTGAGGGGATTGTAATTGAAGCGCCAGTAAATGGAATGATGTTTAGTCTTTGATTAAATTTAACCGCTTCAGTACTAGTAGCACTAACACTACCAACAGGAGACATCGCACCGCTTTCTACTAAAGTAATAATATCATCTAAAGGAACATCTTTACCGTCAGCGGAATAATTCATTTCTTCGTATTTTTCAACAATTAATGGTCCGGAGTCAGAAATATAAGAAGCATAAACTACGTTGTCATAATAGCCAGAAACTAAAGTTGGATAATCAGCTTCTTCAATATAGCTACCTTTTACATCCCAAGAACCGTCATTATATTTCTTTAAAACTAATCGGTTGCTGGTGGTGTCATGAAACATCACCATAACAGTATTATAATCGGCCATTATAGAAAAATTCTGATAACTACCATCATTTACCTTGCCACCAAGCTGATCCCAAGAATTTGTTTGACCGTTATATTTTTTCACCAACAACTCTCCTGAGTCAGAATTGGAATAAGCAATATAAAGGTCTGATTGATACTCTGCCATTTTAGGATTCGCAGCATTATCATTTACGTCTGAGACATAATCACCCAAACTAGTCCAAGATTCATTTTCATATTTACTGGCTTTAATAACATTAACAGAATTATCACTTGAGTACTCAGAATAAGCAACGTTTAGTCCAATATTTGTATTTGTTACCATATCAACCGATTGAGCAGATGAAGATAATGGTTCACCAAGAGGAACCCAGGGGTCAATAACGTTTATATGAAGCTCAAAAGTACTAGAAGCAACATCATTACGAGCTATCATTTGAATAACAGATGAAGTGGCTACTAAGGGTGTTCCAACAATGGAGTTGCCACTATTTCTTCTTAAACCAGTTAATTTTGTAAAACAATAAACATCATCTTCAGCGCAATGGAATTCAACCCCTTGAGTTGCTGATCCTAAAATTGTTGGGTAAATTGTTTCAATCGCTTTACCAACTACAAAAGTATATGTTTGTTTGGGGTAAGTTATCTCTAGCGGTACTGATAAATCATAATTAGACGTAGTCTCAACATCTTCGTATTTAGCAAAGATAAGGTTATTAGGATAAGCCTCTGTAGAAAAAATTAATAAGTCATTATTACTATCAAATAATAATTCTAAACCTAGACTGCTGCTGAAACTTTTTTCATTAAAAAAGTTAACCCAAGCACCATCGACATATTTTCTGATATAGTTTCTTTGACTGACACCGATTGATGACCAAAGATCACCATTATTATCAAATGATAAATTAATAGAATCTGAGTCCGTTTCATCACTTACTAAAACCAAACTTTCACCATCAATTTTTTTAACTACCGAGTGACTTGTGCAGATAATTTGATTGTATTCACCGATAACACAACTCTCATATTTATAAGAGAAATAAGGAATACCATTATTGCTAATTTCCAAACTATCGAAAGTCAACGCGTCATTATAATGTGATAAACCAATTCCTAATCCAGTTAAGTCATCATAAAAATCAGTCCACACACCAGTGGCAACCTCTAACCTATGCACACCAACCTTGGTAGCATCGTCGGTATTATCAGAATAAGCTACATATAAATAGTTATCATCAACTGCCATTGGATTCTTGTCAGTAGAATACTGAACTTTAACAGTAGTGAAATCACGAACCGAGGCCCACGAACCATCGGCACTATTGAACTTTTTTACATCAATAAAACCAGAAGAATCGTACAGAGACAAAAATAATTCTTCCCCCACAAAATACATTTTAAACTTCGTCATACCCTCAATCGGATCGTAAAAAATTTCAGACTCGGAAAGTGTCTCCCAGCTACTACTAGTGGCGTTATATTTTTTCAAAAATGACTTAGCAATCATGTTTTGCATTCCCTCTTCTTCACCATTAGAAAAATCTAAATAAAAATCAGAGGACATCGCATATAGTTCATTATTTTTAAGGGCGATGGCATCGACTGTTTGTATGCTAATATTAGAATTTTCTTGATCAAAAATTAAATCATCTCCAGTAAAAATATTACTCCAGGTGCCAAGCGTGGCATCATATTTATAAATTACAGCCCTAAGACCATTTTTACTATTTTCTGTTGAAGCTGAAAAATAAGTTAAATAAAAATTACCATCATCATCTTTGACTAAACCTTCTTCAGAGAACAAACCAACACACATCGGCAGCCCATTTACAATACTTTGCCAAGGACCATTAACAGTAATTTTGAGTTGCGCGCTGGTAGATCCTTTTGGATTACTAGCGGTAACAGTATAAGTCACCTCACCAGTCGATATTAAAGGCGTTCCAGAAATAACTCCCGTTTCCCTGTCGATAGCCATGCCATATGGTAGTTGAGGACTAATAGAAAAACGCGTTGGATTGCCACTAACAGTAAGAGGTATTAAATCATCAATTCCATACCCAGTACTAAAAGTGGAGGTTGCTTTGTATGATAAATTACTTGGAGCCACCGCTTCAAACATATTATCAATTTCCGAATATGCTCCACCGCTTTCAATTAATTTACTAATATTAAGCGTTCCGTCATCATTGATATAAGAAACAAAAGTGCTGTTACTTGAATTAATAACCGTGTCATATGAAATTGCTGAATTTGAAACTGAAGACCCACTTTCTTGACCATTTTGATCATAAGAAGAACTAATGCTTTCCCAATTACTATTTGAGCTATTATACTTTCTGATAAAAACCTGGCCGCCATTATTATATGAAATGTAAGGATTTTTAGCGCTATCTAAATTTATTTTAAAATCAGTGCCTTGAGCACCTTTAATTGGATTACCAAATGGAACCCAAGACTTAGTGCTAGTAGCATATTTTGACACAATAATTTCCTGATTACTGGTATCGTTATAAACAATGTAGTGAACATCGTTATCATCTACTCTGGAATACAAAAATGGCTCCGACACATTACCGTCGCTAACATTTCCACCCACTTTGTTCCAAGGCATAAAAACCGTAATTGAAACAGTGGTAGTAGAAAGCCCTAAAGGATTTTCCGCCTTTACAACATAGGAAGTGGTTGAACTTATTTCAGTAGGAAACCCAGAAATCACACCAGTTTGAGAATTGATGGATAATCCTTCTGGAAGATCTGGCGAAATTGAATAAACAACCCCCTCTTGGGATGAGTTAGGAATTAAATTAGGATTAGCTAACTTATTAATTGAAAAAAATCTTACATCATCATAGCTATCATATGAGATTTGTAATGGCGTAAACAAGGTTGCCAGAGATAAATCAAAAGACTGAGAACCATTAGAATTAACTGCTGTTACGGTGTAAACTCTCTCGGTAGACAAAACAAGCGGCATTCCACTAATTACCCCTGTTGAGGTATTTAAAGAAAGACCATTTGGTAGTGCTGGGGAAATCGAAAAGGTATAGCCAGAACCAGAAACGGTTGGCGCTAAATTAACAGTATCAACATTTACTTCGTAATACTGCGGTGATTCATAAGAAATAGAATCGGCGGCTAAAGCTTTGTTTGTTGGCGCTAACAAACAGAATCCCAGCGCTAAAACAAAAAAGCCTAAAAATGCTTTTATTTTTTTCATAATATTTTCCAGTTATTTATAATTACAACCCAATTATAGCACAATTACCACTTCAACAAAAGCTTCTTTTACCCTTGTTTAATAAGGAAATTCTAAAATAAGATCGCCAGAATAATAGAATTCATAAGCTAAAGAGCCAAAAACATACTCATGACCATTTATTTCAATCTTAGACCCGCCAACCAAAGGGTCTTTTTTGGGTTTAGAATTTTGAATGCCAATGTTAAATAAGGTGGAAAGTATTTCCGGACGGTCCGTAATATCATAACCAGCTTTTTGCCACTGAGCAGTCACCTGCTTAAGAATTAAACCACCATATAAATAAGAATAGTAATGATTTTTTTCATTCGCCAGTCGTTCATATCTTTCTTGTTCTATTTTATCAGTCTTAAAGTCTAAAAGATTTTCATATTCCCTGCCTAGATAAAATTGTGATTTAGGATCTTTTAAATTCTGTTCGGTCTTAATGGCGGCCGCTTCCTTAATCGACATCACACCCCAAGCCATTTTATTAGCACTAGCTAAAATTTTAAGTGGCTTAAAAACACGTTCAAACAATTCTCTCTGGGTGTAATACAAACGTAGCTGCTCAACTATAGCAACAGACAAAATCATTCGCGGCGAAATATTTAACTCTTCCCCGACTTTATTTAAAACATCTTTATCTTTAATAACTGCCTGCCTAATAATTTGCCACGGTTCTTCGTTTTGCCACACAAAAACATTTGGTTGTTTAGGATTTTCCAAACGACTAGCTAACCAACTGCTATCAATAGTTGGCCTTTCATCTCGATCGCAGATAGCTAGTCTGTCCTTTAACGCTGATACATTATTAAGTCTAATGCCAACCGCCAGTATCATTTTCTGAACTAAATCATATGACTTATTCTGCTGATAAATTTCAAAAATAGTCGCCGCGTTGTAATCGGCATAGTCGGACAAAATATATAACTGACAATAAACTTTAGCTTCTTGAATTTCTTGGCTATTGCGACTAGTGGGCAAAAAAGAGGCATTTAAATTATCAGCTAAGTAATTATACAAACCAGTATTTTCATCGACGTAACCAGCAGTTTTTGTAAGATTAAATTTAACTGCCAAAAAACCAGTTACTAAAATAATTAAAAAACCAACCCCCAACCCAGCGGCTATTTTTAAAAGTATTATTAAAATTTTTCTTATTATATTTTTCATGAATTAAAAATCATCTTTTTTTTATGATAAATTAAGTCGACTTATTCTATAATTTTACTTATTTAATTAATTTATAAAAACTATGAAAATTTTAATCATCGAAGACGAAGCCTCAATTGCTAATTTTATTAAATCTAGTTTGGAAAGTCAGCTCTACATCGTTGATGTGGCCAGTGACGGTGAGCGTGGTGCCTTGCTTGGCCGAACCGGAAATTACGATTTAATTATTTTAGACTATTTACTGCCACAAAGAAATGGTCTAGAGGTTATTCAAGAAATTCGTCGCTACAAGAAAACTCCGATTATCATGTTAACTGTCTATGGTGATTTTGATTGTAAAGAAAAAGCTTTTAATTTTGGGGTCGACGATTTCCTCACTAAACCATTTTTACTTGAAGAGTTGTTTTTAAGATTAAAAGCTCTGCTGCGTCGTCCACCAGAGATGACGCCCGATATCTTAAGAGTTGGTAACTTAACAGTTGATTTAAACAAGCAAATAGTTAAACGCCAAGGAAAAGTAATTTCTTTAACCAGAAAGGAATATGGTGTTTTAGAATATTTAATGCGTCACCGTGGTCAAATAAAATCTCGGGAAATGATTATGGAGGGTGTCTGGGACATAAACTGTGACCCTTTCTCTAATACTCTAGATACTCATATTTTAAATCTACGACAAAAACTAAAAGTTACAGGAAGCGATGATTTAATTCATACTTTCCCGGGGCGAGGTTACAAAATAGATTCAAAGAAATTTTAACATCTCCTCTAAATTATCACGAGAGTTAGACAGTCGAGGAACCTTGTGTTGACCGCCTAGTTTATTTTTGGCTGCTAAAAAGTCATAAAACAAACCTGGTCTAGCGACAGTTATCTCTGGAGCTTTTAGCGTCATGTTATTATAACGCTTGGCTTCGTAATCAGAATTTAAACTCTTTAGAGCATCATCTAGACAGGTTTTAAATTGTTCGAGATCAGAAGGTTCACGCTCAAATTCAATCAACCACTCGTGACCACCCTTTTCCTTATCGGTCATAAATATTGGAGCCACGCTATATTCTTTAATCAAAGAACTGGTTTTTTCACAAGCTAGAGCGATGGCCCGATCAGCATTATCAACCATCAACTCTTCCCCAAAAACGTTTATAAAATGTTTTATTCGACCAGCTATTTTAAAATAGTAAGGCTTAAGTTTGGTAAAGCAAATAGTATCGCCAATTATATATCTCCACAGACCACCATTAGTTGAAATAACAACGGCATAATTACGACCTAATTCAACCTCAGAAATAGTGTAAGTTTTAGGATTGTCTTTTTCCAATTCTTCTAAGGGAATAAACTCGTAAAAGATTCCATAGTCTAACATCAAGAGCATATTCTCATGATCATTTCCGTCACTAATCCCAAAAAATCCTTCTGAGGCACTATAAATATTAACTAGATTTAAATCACCACAAACATTTTTATATTGTTCTTTGTAAGGTGCAAAAGAAACGCCGCCATACATAAACAATTCTAAGTTAGGCCAAAGCTCTTTAATATTTTTAACTCCTGTTTCAGTTAACATTCTCTGAAGTAGTACCATCATCCAAGATGGCACCCCAGCAATCGCAACTACATTTTCTTTTTTTGTGGAATCTACAATTGCTTTAAGTTTACTTTCCCATTCATCCATTAAAGCTATTTTCAATTCTGGAGTGCGAGCTAGTTCCGCCCAAAAAGGAAGATTATCCATCACAATTGCTGATAAGTCGCCACAAGAATTATCAGGATTCAAATCATCTTGTCTCTTAGACCCCCCCAAACTCAAAGTCTTACCTGTAAGTAATTTGGAATCGGGGTGCTTTTCTAAATACATACCTATAGCATCCCGTCCACCTCGATAATGACAATCTTCTAGAGACTCTCGGGTCACTGGAATAAATTTACTTTTATCACTGGTGGTGCCTGATGATTTCGAAAACCATTTTACCAGTCCAGGCCACAAGACATCAGTTTCTCCTTGGCGCGCCCTAGTAATCCAAGATTTTATATCATCATAAGAAGATAGTGGTGTGTTTTCTCGAAATATTTTTAGAGCTGCTTGAAAATCTTTTTCCGCATTCACTAAAGCAAAGTTATGATCCTTACCCCAGATGGTATCAGTCGCCTTATCAATTAAATAATAAAACATCTCCTCCTGAACTTCAGCCGGATATTTTTTAAATAATTCGATATCAGACAAACGTCTAATAAACGGAAATGAAAGAATGGAGTTAATAAGTGACATATATTTACTTAAATCTTACCACAACTTGCCCAAATTACTAAATATCTTTATTATATAAAGCATTATATGTCACCCCTCCTGCAAGTCAACAATCTAGAAAAGGAATATGGCGGAAAAACTATTTTTTCTGGCCTGTCTTTTAGTATTTTTGCCAAGCAGAAAATTGGTGTTATTGGTCGCAATGGTGCCGGAAAATCTACCCTGTTCAAAATAATTTTAGGACAAGAAACAGCCGACAAAGGCGAAATAATTTTAGGCAGTGACACAACAATTGGCAGCATTGAACAAGAAAATAATTTTTTAAGTGGCGAGCTCGCCCTTGATTACTTAAAACGCAAAAGTAAAAAAGAAGATTGGCAATGTCAAAAAGTAGCTAGTCATTTTAAATTTACCGACGAACAATTAAAAAAACCGGTAACTAAGTTGTCGGGCGGTTGGCAGATGCGTTTGAAATTATGCGCTATGTTACTCCTTGAACCAAACCTATTCTTGCTTGATGAGCCAACTAACTATTTAGATTTAGGAACTATTTTATTATTAGAAGATTTCTTGAAAAATTATCGCGGGGCTTTTTTAATTATTTCTCATGATCGTGAATTTTTGAAAAATACTTGTCGAGAAACAATTGAAATTACACCGCATCGTTGCATTTCATTTCCTCAAGGAATCGAGGCTTACTTAGCTTTTAAAGAGCAGCGTGAAGCTAGTGACCAAAATCTTAATAAGAAAATTGACCGCGAACAAAAACATCTTCAAGAATTTGTTGACCGCTTTCGCTACAAAGCTTCTAAGGCTAAACAAGCTCAAGCTTTTATTAAAAAGATTGATCGCATGGAAGTTCACAAAATTAGTATTGAGCATAATTCTAGCACCGTACGAATTACCATGCCCGAAGTTGAACGTCTAAAGAAAACAATTTTAAATGTTGATAATTTAAGTATTGGCTACGACGGTTTACCTCTGGTATCCGATTTAGATTTTATTGTTAAAGGCGGTGAGAAATTAATCATCGTTGGTGATAACGGACAAGGAAAAACAACTCTGCTTCGAACCCTATCTGACGACCTAACACCAGTTAGTGGTGGCTTTACTTGGTTCCCTGATCTTAAAAAGGGTTACTACGCGCAACAGTCTATTAACAGTTTAGACATCAACGAACAAGTTGGTGAATATTTAAGACGTTTGGCTTCCAGTGATTTAAAAACAGAAAAAGTTTTGCAAATGGCTGGCGATTTTTTATTTAAAGATGAAGATTTAAAAAAAGCGATTGGCGTTTTAAGTGGTGGCGAAAAATCTAGATTAGTCCTCGCCGGATTACTGCTTAGCAAACCAGATATTTTAATACTCGACGAACCAAGTAACCATTTAGATTTTGAAACAGTTGAAAATTTAGGATTAGCTTTGGCTGATTATAATGGCGTTTTACTTTTTACTAGTCATGATAGAACTTTTGCCAATATCGTCGCCACCGGAATTTTAGAAGTAAGCAATGGCCGGTCAAAACGTTATTACCACGGCTATGAAGACTACATCAGCCAACTCGAAAAAAGACTAAAGCTTAATTCCCTGTTTAAAGAATATGAACCAGTAGATAAACCAAAGCCAATTTATCTAGAGCAAAAAGAAAAACAAAAGAAAATAAAAAGCTTAGAAAATAAATTAGAAAAATTAGAAAAACAGAAAGATGACATTTTTAAACACTTCAACGAGAATCCGATCAATTACAAACCGGAAAAAATAAATGAACTAGCAGAAGTAAAAAGATTAATTGATGAAGCGGAGGCTCAGTGGTTAACTATGATGGAATAAAAAATCTCAGTTTGTAGCTGAGATTTTTTATATAAATTTTTTCTTTTTTATTTTATCCGGCAAATATTCCTGCTCACTCGAATCTTCCAGTGGCGTATATTTATAACCTTTGCCATAATTTAAATCTTTCATGAGTTTAGTTGGGGCGTTTCGAATATGTAGCGGCACTGGCAAATTTCCACTCTTTTCTATTTCTTCTTTAATTAAATTGTAGGCCTGATAAGCAGCAATACTCTTAGGTGATTTAGCGAGATATGCCACACAGTGAGCTAAGTTAACGCCACACTCAGGCATACCAATTTTGTGACAGGCATCATAAGTGGCGTTAGCAAGCAACAGTGCGGAGTTATTAGCAAGCCCCACATCCTCAGAGGCAAAACGGATTAAACGACGAGCAATATACAACGGATCTTCTCCAGCTTCAAGCATTCGCACCATCCAGTACATCGCCGCATTAGCATCACCACCGCGCATTGATTTATGAAGCGCAGAAATAATATTGTAATGTTCTTCCCCATTTTTATCGTAAAGTAAATTTGGTTTATTAATTATTTGTTTTACCAAATCAAGTGTAATTGTGCGACCATCAGCGCCAACGCTTTCTAAAATATTTAAAGCTTTACGCGCGTCACCATTAGCGACCCTGGCAATAAAATTCCAGACATCTTTCTTGGCCTTATACCCTAAAAATTTAGCCGCCCGAGAAACAACTAAACTTAAATTAGTTTCTGATAGTGCTTCAAGTACCACCACTTTAACACGAGAAAGTAGCGCGCCGTTAACGGCAAAGCTAGGGTTTTCAGTTGTTGCTCCAATTAAAATAATGGTGCCATTTTCGACTTGCGGTAAAAGTGCGTCTTGTTGAGCTTTGTTCCAACGATGAATCTCATCAATAAACAAAATGGTTTTAGTGCCTAATCTTTTTGACTGACGAGCGCGCTCAACTATGGCCATTAAATCTTTCTTGCCATTTTCAGTCGCTGAAATTTCCACAAACTCAGCTTTAGTCTCTTTAGCAATTATTAAAGCCAGAGTTGTCTTGCCTGACCCCGGTGGCCCCCAGAATAACAGTGATGGCACTTGATCACTTTTAATCGCTTTATAAAGCCAAGCGTCAGGACCAATAATCTGTTCCTGTCCGACAAAATCACCCAAAGTCTTTGGGCGAAAGAAGGCGGCTAGTGGCAGATTAGTTTCCATATAAAAATTGCTTAATACTAAAATTATCGTTCACAACAGGAATTTTGTCTAGCCCTTACTTAAGGACGCCCGTCATCTTATTAAAGGTGTTGATGTTTACGAAATGATAAGAATCTAATTTAGTTCCAGTTGGTTTTAAAATTCCAACAACCTTAACCGATGGCAATCCAAAAAAATCTTTTAAAACATCTCCTGGTCCAACTATCAGCTTTTCTTTCTTCATCATCATCGCCTCACTATAACCAAGAATTATTTCGTTATCATTTAAAACATTTACCCCCTCGTCTATTCCTAAATTATTATCTAGACTTTCGACTCCCAAAAATAATTTTACCTCACCATTTAAATAATTTATTTTAGTTGAGTTGCTATTTAAGAAAGAAGATATTTCATTTATCATTTCGCGAGGAACTAAGGCCGCTGTCATATTTTCATCCATCTTGGAACTTAATTTAGCAAACTCAAAAAAACCAAAAGTAAAAATAATTACCATTATAAAAGGTGCGATTAGCGATAGATAATTTCGACGACCTGGTTTAAAATACCGGAGCAATAAAGAATTACCAACGACCGAAACAGAACTCATTGCCATTGCTAGGCCCGCTAACTCTGGTTTTAAAACGAAACCATAATCTGTAAACAAACGAGCAGCAATGGGAATGCCAATTACATTATAAAACAAAGCAAAAAATAAATTTTGTTTAATTTTTCCCATTGTTTCTTTGGATAAGGAAAAAGCAGTCACTACATCGTTTAAGTCATTCTTTATAATTACAATACCACCAGTATCCATAGCCACATCAGTGCCAGACCCCATGGCAATTCCTAAATCCGCTTGAGCAAGTGCTGGAGCATCATTAATACCATCACCAACCATAGCCACCCTTTTACCAAGCGCTTGCAATTTCTTTATTTCACTAGCTTTATCTTCTGGCAAAACTTCTGACAAAACATTAGTGATACCAAGCTGGCTTGCTATTGCTCTAGCAGTAAGATTGTTATCACCAGTTATCATATAAATTTCTAAACCCATTTTTTTGAGTTTAAAAATTGCTTCCTTAGAAGTTGGTTTAACGGTATCAGCAACAGCAATTAGCCCCAAGATTTCATCCTGAGATGAAAGTATCATAACCGTCTTTCCCTGCTTCTCTAAATTATTTATTTTTTTATCAATTTCGGAATTTATATTTTTAATTAAACGACGATTGCCAAAAGAATACGAAGTGTTATCGATTATTCCCGTTACGCCGTAACCAGGTGTAGCTGAAAAATTATTTACTTCTTTGAAAATTATTTTTTCCGCATTAGCCTTATTATAAATCGCTTCTGCCAGTGGATGTTCTGATAATTTTTCTAAACTGGCGGCTAGAGTTAAAATTTCTTCTTTAGTTAAGTTGACCACTGATTCAATATCAGTTACTTCTGGCTTACCATTGGTTAGCGTTCCGGTCTTATCAAAAATAATAACATCAATATGGCCAGCAGCTTCAAGTGGTTCTCCGCCCTTAATTAAAATTCCATACTGAGCTCCTTTACCAGTTCCTACCATCAGTGATGTCGGTGTGGCTAAACCAAGGGCACAAGGACAAGCAATTACAATCACTGACGTAAAAGCCATCAAAGCAAAAGATAGCGTTGCCCCTAACACAAAAAACCAAACCAAAAAAGTGATAATTGCTAAACCAATTACTATCGGCACAAACCAAGCTGAAACACGATCAGCGAAACCTTGGATAGGCGCCTTTGAACCTTGGGCGTCTTCAATTAATTTTACAATTCTAGAGAGTGCTGTATTAGAACCGACTTTAGTTACTTTAAATTCAAAACTACCGGTTTTATTTATAGTTCCTCCCATAACATTGTCGTCGATCTTTTTTTCAACAGGCAAACTTTCTCCACTAATCATTGACTCATCAATTGCTGAGTAACCTTTTATAATAGTTCCATCAACGGGAATTTTTTCACCAGGACGAACTAAAATAATATCGCCAAGAACGACTTCTGAAATATTAATATCTATAGTTTTACCATCACGAATTACTCGGGCTGTCTTAGCTTGCAGTCCCATTAATTTTTTAATCGCTTCCCCAGTTTTTCCCTTAGTTTTGGCTTCAAGTAATTTTCCTAAAACAACAAAGGTAATTAAAAAAGCCGAGGTTTCAAAATACAAATCAGGAATTTTGCCACCAAGCCCAATAACTGAATTGGTTAAAATTATATAATTTACAAAATTAACCAGACTATAGATAAATGCTGTTGATGTTCCAATGGCAATTAAACTATCCATATTAAAAGTTTTCATTTTAAAAGAAGACCAAGCTCCTTTATAAAAACTGCGACCAATAAAAAATTGGATTGGGATAGTAAATATCAAAGATATAATTCCCACATAAGGCAAAGTTTCTACTTTTCCCGGAACAGCAAAAAAATCAAGCAACATGAAATAAAGCATTGGCAAACTTAAAGTAAAGCTTAGCCAGAATTTTTTAGAGTAAGAGATAATTTCTTCTTCACGTTTTTTCTGACTATAATTGTAATCATTGTCTCCTGCCGGTTCTGCTTTATAACCAGTACGAGTAACGGTCTCAATCAAAACTTCTTGATTTGTTAGTGCATCATCAAATTGAATTAGACTTTTCTCAGTCGCCAGATTAACATTGGCACGGCTAACCCCGTCCACTTTTTTAAGAGACCTCTCAATTAAATTAGCACAAGAGGCACAATGCATGCCTGTGATATTTAAAGTAATATTTTTTTTCATATTTTTTTAATTAATAACCTTAAAGGATCCAGTATACATACCCATTGAGCAAGAGAACGGAATAATACCAATCTCATTTGGCGTAAATTCAACTATATTCTCACTCGCTTTTAAGAACGCTCTAATTTTATACTTAGGAACAATTAAGGCGGAGGCACAAGAATAAGGCGCCTGAGCACTTATTATCCAACGCACTGGTATTCCTTTTTTAATCGTAAAACTATTAGGCTGATAGCCTCTGTTAGTTTCAGTCATAGTAACTATTTGAACACCATCTTCTAAAACAACATTGGAATCAGAAATTTTTTGAATCTCTGGTTTTACCGTTCCATTGAATTCTAAACTAGCCAGAGTATATCCGTTACCTAAATTAAATAAGCCAAAAAATATA
>CAZHYP010000007.1:13412-23067 GCA_964536885.1 uncultured Gammaproteobacteria bacterium
AAGCCAAAAAATATATGAGGGACAAATTTTTGACGAGCAGTTAAATCGCTATGACTTGCCGCAAATTTAGTAGAAAGCCCTAAGATTAAACCACCAACTAAGGCCATACAAGTGGAGAAACCGGCAACTAGTCCAATCAAAATAATAAAGCCCCAACTTAAATTATTAGTATCAGGATTTAAACTGATTTCTGTTAAACCTGATTCTTTTAACGCTAGATAAATCACCATGATAATCAAAAAGGCGACACCTAAATTTTGATAATCCTTTTTATTATTATTTATCCAAGACAATTTATCATCACGGCCAATAGAGTAACCACTTTTAACGATTGATTTTTCGATGTCGGTTTTATTTGGTACTTCGTTATCATAAAAAATTTTAGCATTACCCGTTTTATGATTAACCTCTACCGAGCTAATATTTTTTAAATTTTTAAGTTCTTCCTCGACTAAAATTTCGCAAGACCGACAATGCATCCCTTTAATTGGAACCGCGATGTATTTCTTATCTTTCATATATTTCTGATTAATTCATTTTTTTAAAAACTTGAGCCAGCTCCTTCATTGCTTTTTCTTTGCCCCCAGAATTAATGGCATTAATTAAACAGCTATTCATGTGATTCATGAGTAAAATATCTTCGGCTTTTTTAATAGCACTTTTAACAGCCGCTGTTTGTTGCAAAACATCAATACAGTAAACACCATCTTCGATCATGCAAATTGTTTTTTTAAGATGACCAGCCGCAATTTTCAAACGTCTAGCAACATCTTGTCGGGGACTTATTTTTTCTTTTTTCATAGCTATATAATAATTTATAAATACCCTAGGGGGGAGGGTCTTTATATTATATATTTAATCGCTGATCTGGTCAAATATAACTATTGACACATGGCAAATTTAATTGCTAATCTCTAGTTAGTAACTTAAAAATCCATATATCATGAAAAAAATAGCGATCCTCTTATTGCTTTTTGTAAGCTCTTATTCCCTGGCCCAGAGTTATCAGGTAACTAAAACATCCGACCAAAATCAGAGCTTTATGATTTTTCATATCAAAAGCAATGAACAGGATGTGGCCAAGTTATGTGTGTTTGACCCTAAAAAAACCTTTGACTTTTACTCCAAACAAAGTGACCCTAAGTACTTTGCTTGCGACATCGAAACACAAATAAATGAGTTTGCTAAAGAAAAAAAGAACAGCAGGCCAATGTGTGTCATTTTAGGGAAATTCACCGAATCGAAAAAGAACGTCAAAAAGATTTATCCCGGATATTTCTGGGAATCAATGGCGCTACTTTTTATAATGCCACCCTACTTTGATAATATAAACATTATAAATACTAAACCGACAGCAAATAGGTTTTATTTAAAAGTTTATATTGGAGAAAAATATTACTACTCTTTGTTAGTTAGTAATAACCCTATTAGCGTCGAAGAGGCTAAGAAATATTTTAAAGCAGTAAAGTCACTCAATTTGGATCATAAATTTAAACCAGTCCCAATTGATGACTTCCCCGTAAAGCTAGTTAGCTTTGATGGCGGAAAAGCTAAAACTATTTACCTCTCTGATGATAACGCTGGGAAATTCGATTGCATGTTTATGGCAGTCACCAAATAAAAAAAGGCGATCCACGATTGGGTCGCCTTTTCTTTTTATACTACCGAGGTTTCTTAAAACCGGGCTTACCCTTAGCTTTAAATGGTCTTGCTGGTCGACTATCAGTCTTGCGAGCACCGAAATTAGACTTACCATAATTTGATTTAACCGGACGAGTCGATTTAGAACCAAAATCAGTTGATTCAGATTTAGATTTATATGAAGATGGTCCGTCGTATTTTTTCCCAGTCGCTGGACGTCCAGAATGATATGATGAGGTTCGATTAGCACCACCAAAAGTTCTCTTTTCATCGCCGGTTGTTCTCGACTTAAAACCTTCATAAGATGAAGTTCTTTTTTCACCATAAGCTGGTTTTTCAAAAGTTCTTGGCTTAGAACCTTCATATTTTGAAGGACGAACCGAGGATCCACTAGTTTTAGAAAATGGTTTCTTATCACCAAAACTTCTTGGTTTTACACTTTCTCTTCTAGCAGTTCGTGGAGTTGGAGCGTCTTCAACAAAATTAAAGGTGCTAAAATCAGGTTTATTATTAAAACGTGGCAAATGATTCATTCTTTGGTCTCGTTCAAAAGTGTCTTTAGCAACATAACCGAATTTTTTTGGCCCTCGGCTATCTTGGTCAAATTTTTTATACGGGGTACGGGTATTTTTTTCAGTAGTAGAATTTAAACTTGGAGTATATTTTTCAGAAAAATCGCGATGTTTTTTTTCAAAGCCAGGTTTAGTAGTAAATCTTGATGGCTTCGCACCATAACCTCTTCCCTTTGAAGAGCCACTTCGACTGCCACCAAAACTCTGAGGTTCAGCATATTTAGTCAAAGCAATTGGTTGATTAATTAATCTTTCAATATCACGAATGTCACGAGCTTGATCTGGAGTAGCAAAAGAAATTGCCTTACCAGATTTACCAGCTCTTCCTGTTCTTCCAATGCGATGAACGTAATCAGACAACTTATCTGGTAAGTTATAATTAATAACTAGTTCAATGCCGTTTACATCAAGTCCGCGAGCGGCAATATCAGTGGCAACAAGAACCCTGGCTCGTCCTGCTTTAAAATCATCTAAGGCTTTGCGACGATTACGCAGCGATAAATTAGAATGAATTTCGGAAGCAGTATGACCAAACTTAATAATCTGTTCAGTTAGTGCTGTTACACTATGTTTTGTTCTAACAAATAGTAAAACTGAGCCTTGATATTCATTTAAAACTCTTTCTAAGTGCTTAATTCGGTCGTCTTTATGCATGATATACATTTCTTGATCAACTCGCTCAGCGGCTGTTCCTGACGGCGCGGCCTCAATTCTAACCGGCATTTTCATGTGGTTAGTGGTTAATTTAACAATTGACATGGGCATAGTGGCAGAAAACAACATTGTTTGTCTGTCGACCGGAACCTTTGTCAAAATTTCTTCAACTTGAGGAGCAAAACCTAAATCAAACATCATATCTGCTTCATCCAATACTAATACTTTAATATCATCCAAAGTTAGAATACGACGTTTTAAGTAGTCGATTAAACGACCGGGAGTCGCAATAATAATGTGGGGATTACGACGCAAAGCATAGAGTTGACGTTCTTGAGCTTCGCCACCAATAAAAGTAGCTGTTTTAAGACCTAATGAAGTACCTAACTTTTTTAAATTATCCTCAACTTGTAAAGCTAATTCTCTAGTTGGTAATAAAATTAAACCACGTCCACCTAAGGCGCCAATTCTTTGCAACATTGGAATACCAAAGGCAAAAGTTTTTCCAGTTCCCGTTTGAGCAATACCGATTAAATCTTGCCCAGCTAAACCAACGGGAATGGTCTTAGCCTGAATGGGTGTGGGCTCGGTAAAGCCCAATTTCTTAATTGATGCTAAAATAGTGTCCTTAATTCCAAGTCCATCAAATCCGGAATCCACCGTCTGTTTGTTTTCGTTCATAAAAAAAATAGTGACCCGATTCCATTTAGGGCCACTTAGTATGACAAATGCTCGGATCTTGAGTTACCGATGAATATTAGCACAAAAAAGAAAAGACGTCAACTTATGGTAAAAATACAAAAGCCTTACTTGTCAGACCACAAATTGATTGATACAATATGTTTTTAAAATTATTTTAATACTATGGGTAAAATTATTATTATGTATGGTTTACCAGCAGCTGGTAAAACCACTCAGGCTCGCCTTATTGCTGAAAAATATGGCTTATATCATTTTGCGATGGGTGAAAAACTAAGAGAGCAAATTGCTTCAGGATCTGAACTAGGACAAAAAATAAAGAGTACTGTTGATTCTGGATTATTAGTTTCTGATGAACTTATCTTGGAAGTACTTCGTGATGTTAAAAATCAAGCAGTTGAAACCGGAATTATTTTTGACGGCTTTCCAAGAATCATCGATCAAGCTATCTTACTTGATAAAATGTTAGAAGAGGTCGGTCTTGAAGTTGACGCTATGTGTCTACTAAAAATTAGCAGTGAAGAAGTTGATAAGAGAATTAACGATCGTATCGCTGTCGAAAATCGTGGTGATGATAAAGATAAAAGTGTGGTTGAAAATAGAATGAACGTCTTTCTTAAAGAATCTATTCCATTATCAGAGCACTACCGCTCGAAAAATAAATTTTATGAATTAGACGGGCAGGAATCAATTGAAGAAATATTTAAAAAACTTTGCGAAATAATCGGTTAAACAAAAAGACTACCAATTTGGTAGTCTTTTTTATTATTTAGCTATCGGCAAAGTGAAATAAAATGTAGCACCTTTTCCCTCTTCACTTTCTACTCCTATCTGACCATCGAGACTCTGAATATTTTGTTTACAGATATAAAGACCGAGTCCCATGCCATCCTGAGAACGACTTAAAGATGGTTCGAGTTGAGAAAATTTTAAAAATAGGTTTTTTTGTTTTTCTTTAGAGATTCCCTCTCCGAGTCCAACAACTTCAACTCTAACAGTCTTTTTATCAACTTTAAAAACATTAATATTTACCGTCTGTCCGTTAATGCCATACTTAATGGCATTATCAACAAAATTATAAACCACTTCTGATATTTTTGATTTATCACTCTTAACAATTATTTCTTCGGGGGGCAAATTAAGCTTTACACGGGAATTGCTTCTCTTGGTTAGCATCGAAAGTGAAGTTTTAAAAGAATCAATTAACTTAACGATGTTAAATCTTTCCTTAACTACTACCATCTTTCCGATTTCATTGCGACTAGTAGTTAACATTGATTTAATCAAATCTGTTAATTTAAGTCCTTCATTATGAATAATGGAAATATAATTTTGATAATCCGCAGGAATAGTTTTTGGCTGCTTAGACATTACTTCTGTCAAACCAACAATAGAAACCAAGGGGGTTTTAAGTTCATGGGTGGCAATATTTAAAACTTCATTTTTTAATTTATCAACCTCCCTTAATTGATTAATAGTAACCTTAGCATTTGTTAACTCTGTAATGTCGACACCCGTAGCTAGAACTGAGTTAGGTAGCCCTGGTCCATTAACTAAAATACTAAAATGCCAAACAATGTTTTTAATTATTTTATTTTTGGAAATAATAACATTCTCCAAAGTGTCTGTTAAATTGGTGCCCCCCTTTAAAAAAGTAATAAGTCCTTCGGTTTTCAGACGATCTTCAGCGTCAACAAACTTTTTAATCCAGTTTTTACCAACAATATCCTTATTTTCTACGCCCAGAATTTCTTTTCCTTTTCTATTAATTAATAAAACTTTATTATTATTATCAAATACCAAAACAATAACTCCAGCTTCATTTAAATATTTTTGTAATTTATTTTTTTCAATTTTTAATAATGATTGAGAGTTTTTTATTTCTTGATTATATTCTTTTAGCTTATCAATACTTTTTCTAATAGATATAACCATGGTATTGAAAGAATTGGCCAAACTCGCAACTTCATCATCACCAGATAATAAATCGCTATCCACTTTAACCTTGTAATCACCGTTTTCAATTACTTTAGCAAGTTTAGTTAATTTTATTAAAGGAGAAACCAATTTTTTAGAAAATTTGATTACAAAAAAGAAGCAACCAAAAAGAGTAAGCAACAAGAAAGAAGAAGCAATAATTTTACTAAACACCCTAATTCGTTCAATCTCTATTTGCAGTTTTCTGGCGTACTCTAATTCATTCAAGAGCAAACTGTTAACATTTTCTTTAACGAATTCGCTTTTACGATTAGCATCGTCACAGCTATTTACCGCTTCCAAATAATTGCCACTAGTCAGGCTACTCACACCACTTTCGACATCAAAGAAAACGTCGTTAATATTGTTTTCGAGCCCGCTAAATATTATTTGACTCTCTCGATCAACAATCACTTTCTTTAATTTAGCAATAAGCTGTTTATTTTCAAAATAGATATTGTTAAAGTTAGAAACTTCTTTAGTATCAAAAGGAGATTTGATTCTTTTATTAAAAGACTTTAGTAGAGAGGAAATATCGCCAATCAGTTTATACTCGGAAATCATATTATCGGTAAGTGTCATGTACTTCGATAGGATAATATAATCAACCGCCATAAAAAAACCACCGGAAATAATCAGGGTAAAAATGACGGCAAAAAACGATATAAGTAATTTATTCTTTATGCCCATATTAAAAACTATTTACTGGTAGATTCGTAAACCTCTTTGAATGTGTGAAAATTATCTTTTATAATAGTATCTTTGATATTATCCTTATTAACCATAATAGGAGATAGTAAATAGGACGGGACCATTACATTGCCATTATAAATAGTGTTGTTAGTTTCAATTGTTTTTCCCCGAGCCATATCAACAGCTATTTCTGCGGCCGTAAAAGCTAGGGTCTTAATTGGTTTGTAAACCGTAGAAGTTTGTGATCCCTCAACGATTCTTTGCACAGCGGATAACTCCGCATCTTGACCGGATACTGGTATTTTACCAGATAACCCCTTTTCCTTGAGGGCCTGAATAACACCTGAGGCAGTACCATCATTAGCAGCCACTACAGCATCTAAGGTTCCTCCGGAGTTTAAGTAATCTTTAATGGTTTTATAGGCTTCGGCTGGCTTCCAGTCAGGAGTAAAAGTATCAATCACTAATTCAATCTCGCCACTAGCAATCTTTGGACTTAAAACATTCATTGAACCTTCTTTTAAAAGGATTGAATTATTATCCGCAGGGGACCCACCGATGTAAGCAAACTTTCCCCGAGAAACACTGGTAATAACGCTTTCAGCCTCCATTTCACCAACTTTTGCATTATCAAAAGAGATGTATAAATCAACATCGCTGTTTTTTATTAACCTATCATAAGCTATTATTTTTACTCCGGCCTTATTGGCCTTCTCTACTACTGCCGATAATTTTTCTGAATCGGCTGGCACAACCACAATCACCGATACCCCCTGACTAATAAAATTCTCGATTTGAGAGATTTGTTTTTCGACGTCATAGCTAGATAAAGCAATATTAACTACCGCACCCAATGACTGAGCTTTCTCAACAAATAAGTCTCGATCCTTGAACCATCGCTCCTCCCTGGTTGTTCCTAGAGAAAAACCAATAATTACAGGCTTTTCACCGACTAAAGAGGTTTCTCTTTGAAATAAGAAATTGTTTAAATAGACAATTCCGCCAATCGCCAACAATGCAAAAACGAAAATGGCAATGATAATTTTTTTCATAAACAAATAATTAAATTATTTTTTCTATTTGAGTGACTAAGTCATCTAATACAAAAGGCTTTTCTAGGGCACCCTTAATATTACCCAGTGCTTTAAATTGACCAAGTAGTTCGTCCAACTCCGGAGAGGTGATTGGTAGTGCTGAGGCTAATAAAATTGGCATGTTTTTGATTTCAGCGTGAGCAGACATTTCTTTGCAAACGTCTATACCACTAAAATCTGGCATCATAACGTCCAAAATAAGAAGCTTGTAAGATTGGTTTTTAAGCATTTTTGCTAATCCATCTTTTCCACTATGAGCAACATCCACTGAATAACCCTGTTGAGTAAGTAGGGCCTGGAGAGTGGTTGCTGCACTGATGTCGTCATCAATAATTAAAATTTTCATATTTTTGTTTATCTATCTTAACATAATAAATTATACCATAATTAGATAAAAAAATTAATTAACTGCCCCCTCGCCCGCTATATAACCGGTTGTCCAGCAAATTTGTAAATTATAGCCACCACTGGGGCCGTCTAAATCTAATAATTCTCCTGCCAAAAATAAATTATCAACAATTTTGGACTGCATATTTTTTGGGTTTATTTCATTTAAGGCCACCCCGCCACAAGTAACGATGGCTTTGTCCCAACCGCCAACAGATTGAATTTTTAAACTTAAATTCTTCAAAAAATTAACTAGAGATTTTCTCTCTTCTTTATTAATAACACTGGCTGTTTTTTCAGGGCTAATATTCAAAATGTCGCCAAGAAGATATTGCAGTTTTGGAGGAACCAAACCATCTAAGCTATTTTTAAATAATTTTGTTCCATGCTTTGCAAAAGAATCTCTTAAATATTTATCAAGATCTTCACTATTATATTCTGGCAAAAAATCAATTTTTAGAACCAAATTTTCCGTTCCTTTAATAAATCTGGTTAAATCTAAAGCCGCCGGACCGCTAACACCATTTTTAGTAAAAACGATGTCACCGTTTAAGCTGATTATTTTTTTATTACCACTAAATAAACTCAAAGTAATATCATCCAAACTAAGTCCTTCTAGTTTTTTTACTAAATTTTCACGAACAATAATTGGCGACAAGGCTGGTTGAGGCGTGATAATATTGTGCCCCATTTTCTTAAGCCAATGATAAGCGTCCCCAGTTGAGCCAGTATCGGAATAGGAGCGACCGCCAGTAGCAATAATATATTTTTGAGCTACAATTTCTTCATTATTATTTAGAACTATTTTTTCAATGTGTCCTTCTGTTGTTACAATATTCCTTACATTTTTTTCAGTAAGTAAATGGCCACCGTTCTTTTTAAATTCGTTAATCAATAAATTTAACACTTCGGTAGATCGGTTGCTCTCTGGAAAAACCTGATTAACCTTTTCAATTTTAGTGAAAACGCCTCGAGAATTAAAAAATTCTATTATCTCTTTAGTGCCAAATCGACTAAAAGCAGAAATCAGAAATTTACCATTACTTCCATATTTTTCAGCTAAATCTTTGGCATTAAAAATTGCGTTGGTAATATTACAACGTCCACCGCCAGTGGTTAACAATTTAAGACCAGGTCTTTTATTTTTTTCTAATAAAACAACTTTTGCTCCGAGTTCCGCAGCTCTTATCCCAGCCATTAGCCCAGCTGGCCCCGCACCGATTATAGCAATATCATAAATCATATGCTTCAAGTATATAACAAAAACCCGCTATAACCTAGCGGGTTTTCTCTTTAAATTGATTCAAAGAAAGTTCTAGCTAAAACCTCTTGTTGTTGTTCTCTGGATAGTTTAATGAAGTTAACAGCATAACCAGAAACACGAATAGTGAGTTGTGGGTATTTCTCAGGATGCTCCATGGCATCAATTAAAGTTTCTTTGTTAAAGACATTAACATTTAAATGATGTGCTCCTTTAGAAAAATAACCCGAGAGTAAGCTAATTAAATTATTTTTTTGTTCCTCTAAATTAAGTCCTAAGGTCTTGGGGGTAATACTGAAGGTATTAGAAACACCATCACGCGCATTGCGATAATCTATTTTAGCGACTGAATTTAAAGAAGCAATGGCTCCGTGAGTATCTCGTCCGTGCATTGGGTTTGCTCCAGGGGCAAATGGCATCCCCGCTTTTCTGCCATCTGGAGTAGCTCCTGTTTTCTTACCATAAACAACATTAGAGGTAATGGTTAAAATTGATAAAGTTGGCTTGGCATCACGATAAATTTGGTGTTTTGAAAGTTCAGTATTAAAATCAGCAACTAATTTTGCGGCAATATCATCCACTCGTTTATCATTATTACCATATTTTGGATAATCACCATTGATTTCAAAATCAACAGCAATTCCCTGTTCGTTTCTAATCGGAATTACTTTAGCGTA
>CAZHYP010000008.1:0-22541 GCA_964536885.1 uncultured Gammaproteobacteria bacterium
CAGTGCTAAACTCCGTCTGGCTCAAAAACTTTAATAATTTTTAAATTAAATAAAATTAAAACGTTATGACCGCCGTTATAACCACCAAACGTCCTAACTACATTACTGGTAGGACTGAAATTTCAAAACGCTTAAATTTAAAATTAGTAAATCTCTTCTTAGGAGCTATATTATTTTTAATCAGTGGATATTACCTGGTTAATATAAATGATCTGACAGTGAAGGGATTTGCGCTTCGTGAACTCAAATCAGAGGCAACAATTTTAACTAGCGAAAATCTTGATAAGGAAACTAAGATTATGAATCTTCAGTCTTATGGTAATCTAAATGAAAAAGTTAAAAAGTTAAATATGGTAGCAGTTGGCGAAGTAGAGTATCTAACCGTCAGTCAAGCTGCTTTAGCTAGAAAGTAATCTCATGTGGCGAAATCAGATAAAAAACACTAAAAATCGCCAAGGAGATAATAATAATCGCCTGCGTTTCGTAGTAGCGGTTATTTTTTTATTGACCGGAGCCCTTATCTATCGCCTTTATCATATCCAGATTAGTCAAAGTGATATTTATACGGCGATGGCTGCCAGTCAACACGAAATTTCCAGTAAATTAATACCAGACAGAGGTAAAGTTATTATTACTGACTCTGCTGGCGGTGAATCTTCTCAATATACCCTAGCTACTAATAAAGATTTTTATCTGATTTATGGGATACCAAAAGACATTGCCAATCCAGGAGAAGTGGCCAATCTTCTTTTTGAGTTTTTTGATAAACCATTCCTATCAAAAAATTTAACTAGTAGTGTTACTAAAACCGTTCAAGATGATTTTGAAACTAGATTGTCAGCAATTAATAATGATGAATCTTTAAGCGCTGAAGATAAACAGAAAAAAATTGATGATGAAATTAAGCGTCAGGTTGATTTTAAAAATTCAGGTGCTCTAGAACAGCAGACAGAAGCTCAAATTAGTACTCAGCAATTAGATATTGTAAATAAGTATACCACTAAGTTGAGTCGTCCTGGTGGTATGTATACCATCATCCAAAATAAAGTTAGCGATGACAAACTACTCGAATTTTATGCTTTTATGAATAATAAAAGCACTTCAACACCAATTGATATTAAAGATTTATCAATTTCATTAGGAAAAGTTATAAACAGTAAGACAGGTAAACAGGTCAAGCTTGCTGGTTTTGATTTTGAAATTAAAAAGTTTAGATATTATCCAGAAACCAACATGGCCTCTCACTTGTTAGGTTTTGTAAGTTATGCCGATGAAACCGGATCTGGACGTTATGGACTTGAAGAATTCTTTAATGAAGAATTAACTGGTAAACTCGGCTCTTTAAAAGGAGAGCGAGGTCTCAATAATGCTGTTATCGTTAATGATCGGGAATATATCAAACCGATTACTGGCAGTGATTTAGTCTTAACCATTGATCGTAGTGTTGAATTTTATGCTTGTGACAAATTAAAACAAACAGTTGATCGGTTATCGGCTAAAGGGGGAACCGTAATCGCTTTAGATGTTAAGACTGGTGCAGTGCTAGCTATGTGTTCAGTACCAGATTTTGATCCTAACAATTATAAGGATGTAGCTGATATTGCCGTTTTCAAAAATCCCGCCGTGTATGATCAATACGAACCGGGGTCGGTTTTCAAAACAATAACTATGGCGATTGCCTTAGATCAAAATAAGGTAACTCCGAGTACTACTTATAATGATTCAGGAGAAATATATATTAATGGCTGGAATAAACCAATTCGCAATGCTGATTTTGATACTAAAGGGAGACACGGTGTTGTTGATATGAATTTTGTTTTAGAGAATTCTCTTAACACCGGTGCAATTTTTGCAATGCGTCAGGCAGGTGCTAAAACATTTGCGGAGTATGTTAAAAAATTTGGTTTTGGTGAAAAAACGGGAATTGAATTAGGTTCCGAGTCCCCAGGTAATATAAATAATTTGCTCAAAAAAAATATTAAAGAAATTGATGCCGCCGTTGCTTCTTTCGGTCAAGGTATAACAGTAACCCCGCTACAAATGGTTTCTGCCTATCAGGCTTTCGCGAATCGAGGCTATTTAATGAAACCTTATATTGTTAAAGAGATTAGACATTCTGATGGTAAGGTGGAGACAATTTCTCCAATTCAGCAAACTCAGGTTGTAAGTGAGAAAACCGCTATTACAATTTTAGGAATGCTGGCCAATGTTGTTTCCGAAGGACATTCTAAGAAGGCGGCTATCCCAGGGTATTACATTGGAGGAAAAACGGGAACGGCCCAAATTGCAGTTAATGGTTCTTATGTTAAAGATCGTTACAATCACACTTTTATCGGCGTTGCTCCAATTGATAATCCTAGATTTGTAATGCTAGTTCACATTGATAGTCCTAAGGGAATTCAATATGCCGAAGGGTCAGCAACTCCGCTTTGGACTGATATTGCTACTTTTATGTTGCAATATTATCAGGTCCCTAAGACCCGAAACTAACCTTGACGGTTTGTTAGCTAAGGGTTAACTTATAAATATATGCGTAAAATACTACAATTTAAATTAAAAATATTAGCCAAGCTGATAATTAACAAGTATAAGCCCCATATTATTGGCATAACCGGTAGTATTGGTAAAACTAGCTCTAAAGAGGCTGTCATGACTGTTCTAGATGGTCGTTTTCGAGTCCGCGCTAGTTTTAAGAACTATAATAACGAACTAGGTTTACCACTGACTATTATTGGTCACGAATCAGCTGGTCGTTCTCTTTCTGGTTGGTTGTCAGTTTTTGCTAGGGCTTGGCGTTTAATATTTATTACTGATAAAAATTATCCGGAAATTTTAGTACTTGAGATGGGCGTTGATAGGCCAGGTGATATGGCTTATTTATGTTCCATTGTTACTCCAGAGGTTGGCATTGAAACGGCAGTTTCTTATTCTCACTTAGAATATTTTGGCAGTGTAAATAATATTAAGAAAGAGAAACAAGTTCTTATTGAAAACGTGGACAATAAAGGTTTGTCTGTTTTAAATTATGATAATGAACTAACTCGAGAAATGTCCGAAGTTAGTCACGCCAAAATTATCACTTACGGTTTGCACGAAGGAGCCGATCTGCAAGCTCAAGATATTTCTTATAACTTTTCCAAAGGTGATTACGATTTATCTGGTTTGCATTTTAAAATGAGTTATGAAGGAGCAATTGTGCCAGTGTTTATGAAAAATGTTTTATCTGAGCCAGCAATCTATGCGGCTCTTACTGGCGCGGCTGTCGGTTTGCATTTTGGTATTAACTTAGTTGAAATTGCCGGTGTTTTAAATAATTTTAATCTACCTGTAGGGCGCATGAATTTGCTCGCTGGTTTAAATCACACCTTTATTATTGATGATACCTATAATTCTTCACCAGAAGCCTGTGTGGCTGCTTTAAATGTTCTGGGTAATATTGGAATTGCTGACGAGGCTAAAAAATATGCAGTGTTAGGTGATATGATGGAGATTGGTGATTATACCGAAGATGGTCATAAAATGGTTGGAGTCAAAATCGCTGAACTAAAAATCAATTATCTTGTCGCTGTTGGTGAGCGTGCAAAATTTATTGTTGAGGGCGCTAAATCGAAAGGAATGTTGGCAGAAAATATTTTTAAATTTGATAATCCAAAGGAGGCCGGAGAGTTTTTGCTTCCAAGACTCAATAATGGCGATGTTGTTTTAGTAAAGGGGTCGCAATCAATGAGAATGGAAAAAGTCGTTAAACAAATAATAGCTGAACCGGAAAGAGCCAAGGAATTACTTGTTAGACAGGGAACAGAGTGGGAAGAATAATTAATTAAAAAATAATAAAACTCTACTAAATTAGTAGAGTTTTTTGTTTTCTTGATTCTTGCTCTTATCTAGCTTATACTGAAAATGATATGAAAACACTTATTTTAGGCTCACAAGGTGGGCTAGGAACACAACTTGCCAAGACCTTTGCTTCACTTGAATTATTAACTTGGGATAAAGCTGAGGCCGATTTTTTAAATATTCCAGATTTATTAGTTAAACTAGATATTGCTAAACCCGAAATAATTATTAATGCAGTGGCTTATAATGCGGTTGATAAATGTGAGACCGATGAAAGCGAATTAGATATTGCCTTGAAATTAAATTTTGATTTACCGCGTGCTTTGGCTCAGTGGTGCGCCGATAATTCAGCCACCTTAGTTCATTATTCAACAGACTATGTTTTTAGCGGAACAGAAGACAAAAAAGAATTTACCGAAATCGATACACCAGATCCAGTAAATAAGTATGGCAAGACTAAGGCTATGGGTGAAAAAGCCATTTTAGAATGTTCTAATTTAAAATATTATATTATTAGATTATCAAAGTTATTTGGCCCCAAAGGTGAAAGTCAGCACACCAAAGCATCATTTTTTGATATCATGTTGAACTTGGCTCAAACTAATTCGGAACTCAAGGTGGTAAATGAAGAACTAAGTTGTTTTACTTATTCACCCGATTTAGCTCAGGCTACTCATGATTTATTAAATCAAAAGTATGAAGCAGGAATTTATCATTTAGTTAATTCTGGTTCTTGCACTTGGTATGACGGTGTTTTATCACTTAAAGATTTGGCAGGTTTAGAGGTTGCGGTTAAGCCAATTTCTGGTGCTGATTTAACTCGTCCCGCTCTTCGTCCTAAATTTTCAGTTTTAAAAAATACTAAATTTCCAGCGCTTCGAGATTATAAGGAAGCTTTAAAGGAATACCTAAATAAATAAAAAATATGAGAGGAATTATTTTATCTGGTGGTAGCGGTACAAGACTTAGACCACTAACAAAAATTACTAGCAAGCAATTACTGCCAATTTATAATAAGCCGATGATTTATTATCCGCTTAACACTTTGATTCAAGCGGGTATTAAAGAGATTTTGATTATTGTGTCCCCAGAGAGAGCTGGTGATTATTTAAATTTGCTTGGTAGTGGTAAGCAATTTGGCGTTAAGTTTACTTACGAAATTCAAGACAAGCCTGAAGGCTTGGCTCAGGCTTTTTTAATCGGTGAGAATTTTATTGATGATGAAGATGTAGCGATGATTTTGGGCGACAATATTTTTGAAGATGATTTTTCTGCTGAGATAAAGAACTTTAAAGGTGGAGCTAAAGTTTTTGCTAAAAAAGTAGCTGATCCAGAACGTTTTGGGGTAGTTAAGTTTGATGAAAATAACAAGGCTCAACAATTAGTTGAAAAACCCCAAAGCCACATAAGTGATTATGCTGTCACTGGTCTTTATGTTTGTGATCACCGGGTTGTTAGTATTGCTAAAAACATTAAACCAAGCAGTCGTGGTGAACTGGAAATCGTTGACGTGTTAAATGATTATTTGAACAGAGAGGAGCTTGAAGTGGCAATGGTAAATGGGGAGTGGTTGGATGCCGGCACTTTTGATAGTTTGCTTCGAGCTCAAAATTTAGCTAAGGACAAACTAGCTAACAAAATGATTATCTAGAATTATGAAAATAGCGATTGGTTTTATAACTTACAATGCAGACTCAGCTAAATATTTGCCTTATTTTTTAGACAGCTTGTTTAAAGCGCTAGAAAGTTTTTCTAAAGAAGATATTTTAGTTTTAGCTCGTGATAATAGTGATGAGCCGGACAATTATAACCGAGAGTATATTGAAAATGTTTTTAACAAGAATGAAGAGTTAATAAAGTTTTATTGGTCTGGTGAAAACATTGGTTTTGCAAAAAGTTATAATATAATGATTTCTGAGGCAAGCTCTTTTGGTGCTGATTTGTTTTTGATGATTAACCCTGACACGGTTATTGCCCCTGACTCTATTGTAAAACTAGTCTCGGCCATAAATTCAAATAAAATGTTGGGATCGGTTGCTCCTAAAGTGTTGCGTTGGGATTTTGCTAACTTAAAACTAACTAATCAAATAGATACCTGTGGTCTAATGCTTGGACCAGGACTAACATTTACAGATATTGGGCAGGGAATGGTGGATAATGGACAGTTTTATGATGTTTCAATTTTAGGACCATCAGGAGCCGCCGCTTTATTTAGAATGAGTGCTTTAAATAAAGTTAAAGAGAAAACTGGCTATTTAGACGAGCGGATGTTCATGTATAAAGAAGATTGTGATTTGGCTTATCGTTTATTTTTAGCTGGCTTTTCCTCAATGTTGGTCCCCGAAGCTTTGATTTACCATGATCGCACAGCCGCTTCTTTAGGACGTGGATTCTTTGTCAGTTTAAGAAACAGAAACAACAAAAGTCAATCAATTAAATCTTGGTCGTTCTTAAATCAGCATTTATTATTTATTAAATTTTGGTCAAGACAATCTGTTTCTGACAAATTTAAAATATTTATAAAAATAGGGTTGTTTGCAATTTTTGCACTTATTAAGGAACCATTTTTACTAAAAAATTACCCTAAGATAAGCCAATATTATCGAGAACAGAGAATGGTCAAAGATACTATTGACTAATACAAATTATTGTGATAGATTGACTATATCGCGCTATATAAGTGGCGCTCGCTTTAAATTATTAAGTCATATTAAAATAGTATGGAAAACATCTTGGAACAGATGGTTAAAGAAGAAAAGAGCGAAGAATTAGCCCGTCTTAACGCAATTACCATTGTTAATAATTTATTTTCAGAACTTTTGGACCGTGAACGAGACGTACTTTCTCGTCGTTTTGGTTTAAAAGGAGGTAAGGGCGAAACTTTAGAGAAGATTGGCCAAATGCATAAACTAACTCGTGAAAGAGTTCGTCAGATTGAAGTGGCCAGTATTCGTAAAATTAAAAAACTTGAAACTCTGGAATCTTGCCTTGGTTTCTTAAAGACTACTATTTCTAAACTTTTAGAAGAACATGGTGGTATGCTTCGCCGTGATTATTTACTCGATATTTTAACCGTTTATTCTTTAGAAATTGGTGCCAAAGAAGACTCTAATGATGAGGCTCGTTCTGTCTATCGTAACCATTTTAACTTCTTAATTTCAAAATTAATCGAAGATGAATTAGATGCTGTTAAAGATTCTAGTAAGTTTAATCCAGCTTATAAATTGAAAAATACCGAAACATCTCATTTAGAGGAAGTTGCTGATTCTTTAGTTTCTAAAATTGAAGAGGCCAATGAACCACTATCAACTGAAGAATTATTAGATTTAATCAAACGTTCTGATGCTTATCTTAAGAATCAAGAAAAAATAAAAGAGAACGGTTCTGATATCACTCCAGTGTTTAAAAGTAAAACTTTCCCAGACAAGGCGGAAACCATTAATGCTAATAAAGTTTTATATTCATTATTGCAATCCGTTAAAGATGTTGAACAAAATAAATTCGGTAAATGGGGAAAAGCTGATTCTCATGAAATTAAACCTAAGACTATCAATGATAAAATTTATTTAGTGCTTAAGAATGAGAATCGCCCAATGCACTTTACTGAAATTGCTAGTCGTATCAATGAGATTAAGTTTGACCGTAAAAATGCTAATCCAGCTACTGTTCATAATGAATTAATTCTTGATAATCGCTATGTTTTAACTGGTCGCGGTATGTACGGACTTAAGGACTGGCAGAAATAAAACTATCTTTAAATTATAGACTAAACGCTCCCTGTGGGGCGTTTTTGTTTTTTAATAAATATGATAAAATAAAGACATGAATATCAATTTTGACCCATCAAGACTTGAGGCCTTTCTTTACGCTAATTCATCTGATATGGCTTGGATGTTTTTTGCTAATATCGGCTGGATGATTTTAGCCGTGTTTTATTTAATTGGCGTTAGGGAGGTTTATTTAATGTATATACAAGGGAAATTTGCGGCTACCTTAAAAAATGTAATTTTAGCTGTTGATATTCCAAAAGGTAATGTTCAGTCCCCAAAAGCCGTGGAAAATCTCTTTACTTATCTAGGGGGCGCTCACGGTTCTATTAGTTTTTGGGAAAAATGGTTTGAAGGCAAATTTCAGGAATCTTTTAGTTTTGAGATTGTATCTATCGAGGGTTACACCCAGTTTTTAATTATGACTCCTGTTGCCTCTCGTTTTTTACTAGAATCGGCTATCTATTCTCAATATCCTGACGCTGAGATTACCGAAATTGATGATTATACTAAGGGCATGCCTACCAAATTTCCTGATGAAGAATGGGATATCTGGGGAGGTGAATTTATTCAGGGGTCTTCAGACGTTTATCCAATCAAGTTATATCAAGAGTTCGAACATAGTTTCGGTGAATCAGAAACTCAATTTAAAGATCCAATGGCTTCACTGATGGATTTGTGTAGTTCACTTAGAACTGGTGAGCAATTATGGATGCAGTTTTTAGTTACTCCGACTGGTTTTGATTGGGTCAAAAAAGCCGATAAGGAAGTCGATAAAATTTTAGGCAAAGAGAAAAAAGCTGAAGGCGGTTTCTTGAAATTTGTTACTTGGTTGGGCGATTTGAGCGAGCATATTTTTGCCATTTGGGGTGATGTTAAACCCAAGGAAACTAAGGCAATTTCCATGATGGAGCTTACTCCGAAGAAGAAAAAACAAATTGAAGCTATTCAACAAAAAGCATCAAAGCTTGGTTTTGAATTTAAAATGAGAGTGGTTTATATTGCTAAGAAAGAATTACTCAATCGTGCCAAAGTAGTTAGTGGCTTGGTTGGTTGGATAAAACAATTTGCGGCTTTAGATTTGAATAATTTTAAGCCAGATATGAACGTGACTGCTACTAAGACTGCTTATTTTGCTAAAGATCGACGGCTGATTGTTAAAAAGAACATTTTAATGCAAAACTATATTGAACGTAGCGGTGCCGGACGTCCAGCGGGAATCTTAAATATCGAAGAACTGGCAACATTGTGGCATTTTCCACTTGAGGCTAACGTTAAAGCACCATTTATTCAAAAAGCTCCTGGTCGTAAAGCTGATGCTCCGGCATCTTTACCAATTTTCGAAGAAGCAACGGCTGCCCAAAATTTACCACCAGATATTTTTGGTAATTTTGACTCTAAAAAAGAACCAGAAAATAAATCAAAAGAAGAAAACAATGATTTGTTTTGGGTTGAGGAAAGCGGAAATAATGAGATTCCAAAAAATAATAATAACACTCATGATGCTCCACCGCCAGCCGGATTACCCTTTGTTTAATATTATTTATAATGAATAACGACTTAGAAAAAAGCCTGACAATAGGCATTGATGCTCGATTTTACGGCCCCTTAGGTAAGGGGCTTGGTCGTTATACACAAGAGATTGTCGATAATGTAATTGCAATTACCGCTGATGATAATATAAAATATGTAATTTTTTTATCACCAGAAAATATTGATGAGTTTGTTTGTCCAAATGATAATGTTCGCAAAGAACTAATTAAATCTCGTTGGTATACCTTAGCGGAGCAACTAGAGGTTCCTTATAAGTGGTGGAAAAATAAAATTGATTTGATGCACTTTCCTCATTTTAATGTTCCTTTGATTAAACCTGGTAATTACGTGGTGACGATACACGATTTAATTTTGACTAAATTTCCCACCCATCGCGCTTCAACACTTCATCCTTTTATTTATTGGTTAAAAGATAAAGGGTATCGTTTGATAATTAAAACGGCTGTTAAGTTTGCCAAAAAAATAATTACCGTTTCCGAATTTACCAAGAAAGACTTGATTGAACAATTCGGTGCTGATGATAAAAAAATTGAAGTAACTTACGAGGGGGTAGCTAATTTAGCCAAGGGCAATGACTCTTTATTTGTCGCTAAATTAGACAATAAAAAAACTTTGGATCTTTATAATATTCATGTGCCTTTTCTTTTGTATATCGGTAATGCCTATCCCCACAAAAATTTAGATGGTCTTGTTGCCGCCTTTACTAAACTGCATTCTAAATATAAAGATTTGCGTTTGGTTTTTGTTGGTAAAGAAGATTATTTTTATAACCGCGTAAAAGATTTTGCTAAGGTTAATAATCTTTGGCAAAAAGAAAATCATAATAGTCCAGTTGTGTTTGCTGGTTATGTTCCTGATGCTGATCTTGAGGCCTTGTTTCAAGAAGCAAGTGCTTATGTTTTTCCTTCTTTATATGAAGGATTTGGTTTACCGCCACTTGAAGCGATGGCCCATGGCTGTCCAGTTGTTTCTTCAAACCGAGCCAGTATGCCAGAAATCTTAGGCGATGCTGCTTTATATTTTAATCCAGAAGATAAAGAAGAGATGATCGAAGCGATTGAAAAAGTGCTTAATAATCCTCTTGAGAAAGAGAAATTAATTGCAATGGGATATGAGCAAATAAAAAAATATAGTTGGTGGGAATGCGCACTGGCAACCAGCAAAATATATAAGAAGGTATTGCAGAAATAAAAAGATGTTTAACCAGAAAAGAAAAAAAAATAATTTTGAATTATCCACAAACTTTTTAAATAGTCTGGATGGTTTAGAAGTGGCTTCAAAGAAAATAAATAAGATTAAATATAAAATTGGCAAAGAGATAAAAAAAGATAAAAAAATTATTGTTAGAGAGGGGCGCGAAATAATAAAACCTATTTATAAATTAGAAAAGGAAATTATTAGAAAACTAAATAAGCAACATCAAAAGTTTGATAAAATATTATTTCAAGGCGAAAATAGTTTAAGAAAAATAAAAAAAACTCATTGGTTTTTTAACAAAAGAAAAGTCGAAAATAATGATAAAGACTTACAGCTTAAATGGTATCGTTCTTTGTTTTCTTTTTTCTTGGTTTTGATTTTTTTGGTCATTCCTTTAAAATTATTGTCTCATTTTCAGATTTGGGAATTTTCTTCTTTAGAAAATAAAATTTTATCAACTTCTAAATCGGCCATTGATAATCTAATGGGGGCAGGAGCCGCCGCCTCTAAGTTAGACTTAATAACTGCTCAGAATCGTTTTGCCAGTGCTGGGGCTGAGTTTTTACAAATAAATGAAGACATGGCTTTTATAAACGATACTATTTTATCGCTAGCCTCTTTGTCATCTAATCCAAAAATTAAGTTAGCATCTGAAAGTAAGAAATTTATTCAAATTGGTATTTATGGTTCTAACTTGGGTAAGGAGCTATCTCAGTCTTTAGTTGGCCTGCAAAATAATGATGGTAGCTGGATTAAATTGTTAGACGATTTTAGTTTACACGGTCACCTAGCGTTAGATAATGCCAGAGCTCTTAAAAAAGAAATTAATAAAATAGACGTTAATAATTTACCAAGTGAATACCAATCTCGTTTTTTAGAAATCGCTGATAAAATAGATAAATTGCCAGATAACCTATCCTTGGTCGTTGATAATATCGATGAACTTAAGGTTGTTCTGGGTTCTGGTCGTGATAAAAGATATTTAATAATTTTCCAAAATAATGCTGAAATGAGAGGCTCTGGTGGATTTTTAGGCAGTTATGCCTTAGCTGATTTTAGAGAAGGTAAGATTCGTAAATTAGAAGTTCCAGGTGGCGGTTCTTATGATACTGAAGCTGGTCTTACAGAAAAAATAAAAGCGCCAGAGCCATTATGGTTAGTTAATCCGCAATGGCATTTTTGGGATGCTAACTGGTGGCCTGATTTTCCGACAACGGCAAAAAATTTAATGTGGTTCTATGAGAAGAGCGATGGACCAACAGTTGACGGTGTAATTTCTGTTACTCCAAGCGTGGTTGAAAAATTATTAACGGTTACCGGTCCAATTGATATGACTAAAGATTACGGTTTAGTAATTACCGCTGATAATTTTTGGCAACAAGTTGAGCTTACCGCTGAAAGAGATAATTTAGTTAAAAATAATCCGGAGGCTGTCTCACACCTTCCAGTAGGCGAACAAAATAAGCCAAAGAAAATTATTGGCGATTTGACTGTTAAAATTTTAGAAGTATTGCCACAAAAATTGGATAAAAATAATTTAATTAAATTGCTTAGTATTTTTGAAGATAGTTTGGCATCAAAGCAGATAATGTTTTATTTTAATGATAGTAATCTAGAGGAAAAAGTAGTGGAGCGTAATTGGGGAGGGAAAATGTCAGAGGCTCCATTAGACTACTTAATGGTTACAAACACTAACATTGCTGGGGCCAAAACAGATCGAGTCATTAAGGAAAAAATTTCTCATAAGACATTAATTACTCTTGATGGCACAATGATTGATACTGTTACAATTACCAGAACTCATACCGCTGCCAAAAATGCGCCTTTAGTAGGTGTTCGTAATGTTGATTGGATTCGGGTTTATGTTCCAAAGGGCAGTGAGCTTATTGAAGCCTCTGGGTTTATTTTTCCAGATGCTAAATATTTTGAGAGTCCAGATGATTCTTGGCTAACTAACGAATTCTTAGCTCAAACAGAGAATTTAGCAATCACTGATTCAAACAGTGGCACAAAAATATATCAAGAAAATGGTAAAACCGTTTTTGCTAACTGGCTAATGCTTGATCCGGGAAATAGTGCAACAATTTCGTTAACATACAGACTTCCTTTTAATGCTTGGCAAGTAGAGAAGAAAACAGATTTCCTTAGTCGTTTAAATGAGTGGCTAAATCCTGGCAGTGATTATATGTACCCCTATTCTTTTTTGATTCAAAAACAACCTGGAGCTGAAAATGAAGAAATTGTCACGGAGCTATCCTTGCCGAAATCAGTTAAAATGATTTGGAATTCAATTGATGAGAGAAATGAACTAATTCATAGTTTTGTTTTAAATCGTGATCAATTTTATTCAGCCTTAATCTCTGCAAAATAATTTTTTAAATTTATGATAGTTGATAAAAAAAATCGATTAAATGGCAAAAGTAAAAAAGCCGATCCAATTTTTATAGAAAGACCAGTGCCAACTCAGGAACAGGTTAAAAATTTTGAAAAGGCAGTTTTAAAAGAAGTTCGTCAGGAAGAGATTGATGACAACTTATCAGAAATTTATCGTGATGAAAACGGGGAACTTATTGACGTTTCGCAGGTTCGCTCTAAAAAGGATTTCGTTTTTGTTAGAGTGATTAAAAATATTTTTGTATTAGCAGTTTTATTTTGTTTGGGTTATGGTTTTTATACTTACTTCGCTAATCAGTTTTCCGATACGGTTTCAGTTGACTTGGTAATTAATGCTCCAGAAGCTGTAAAGGCTGGCGAAGATTTTAATTACACAATTCATTATAAGAATAATAGTAAATTCGAATTAAATTCTTTACAGTTAGAAATTAAATATCCTGAAAATTTTGTTTTAAATAATATTTCGGGCGCTGGTTTAGACTCTGTTTCTAGCACCACTATTCAAAATTCATTTAGCCTGCCGTCATTACCGGTTAACGGAGAAGTTGATATTGTTATTTCTGGAAAATTATTCGCTAAGAAAGATTCTCTTAATTTAATAGGGGCCAGTTTAAGCTATGAGCCAGGGACTTTTTCAACTGAATTTAAAAAAGAGGCCGCTACATCTGTAATGATTAACGATCTAGGTTTTGATTTGAACTTTGAGTATGCTAATGCCGCTTTAGTATCTGAAAACAGTCAGGTTGATTTATTGTTTTCCAATGTAAAAGATAATTTCTTGAATGATTTTGAGATATCGTTTGTTTTTCCGGAAAATATTTCTTTAATCAGTCCATCGGTTTCAACTAGCACTGCCACCTCATCAGAAAATAAATTAACAGTCGTTAAGACCAGTAATCTAATTTGGCAGGTATCTGGACTAGCCTCAAGTACGGCCACTTATCATTTGCCAGTGCAGTATAATATTAACAAAAAAGTCGATGATAGTCAGGAAATTATTATTAGGCTTAGCAAAAAAATGAGTAATGGTAAGTCGTATATTTTTGCTGAGAAGAATATTCAGTTGAACGTAATGAATAGTAATCTAAACTTAACCCTTATTCTAAATGGTAGCAAAAACGATAGTACTGCTAATTTTGGTGATACTTTAAATTATTCATTGGTCTATTCTAATAAAAGTGATGGTCAGCTAAAAGATATTGTGATAATGGCGGCTTTAAAAAGTGATTTCTTAGATTGGTCTAGCTTTAAAAATAATCAGAAGGGAATATTAGGTGACAATACAATCACTTGGACTAAAGAACAAATACCCGCCTTGGCCGCTTTGGCTCCTGGTGAAGAAGGTGTAATTGATTTCAGTGTTAACATAAGACCTTATAATAATAGCGATTTAGGAAAAAGTTTTACTGTTACCAGCTATGCTCAATTTAATATCAATAACAGACAGGGTGGATTAAGCGACAGTTTAAGCAATAATATTATTACCAAAATAAACAGCGATTTAAATTTAGTAGAGAAGGTTTTATATTTTGATGATAATAATATGCCTGTTGGCTCTGGTCCGCTACCACCAAAAGTTGGTCAAAAAACTAGTCTTAAGGTATATTGGAAAATTGAGAACAACCTCCACGAATTAAATGACACCAGAATAATTACTAAATTACCAGACTATGTTTCATTTGATGGTAATAATAATGTGTCTACTGGTAATCTAAATTTTGATGCCGCCACACATTCTGTCGTTTGGAACATCGGCACCTTACCGGTATCAGTTTATCAGGCTCAAGCAGACTTCAATATCAGTATTACTCCAAATGAAAATCAAAAAAATAGTTTGCTGGTGTTGCTTACCGGATCAACAGTTAGCGCCATCGATACAGATACCAATTCAAATATTGAAAAGAAAAGCTCTTCTCGAACTACTAAGCTTGAGGATGATGAAATTGCTAATTTAAATAATTCTGGATTAGTCCAATAATATATTTATGTTTAAACTCGATAACAAAAAAAAGCTACGTTGTGGCGTAATTTCGACTGCTCACGGAAAACTAGCAACGCCATTTTTTATGCCTGATGCCACTCGTGGTTTTGTGAAACTTTTGACCGAAAAAGAAGTACAGTCGACTAAAACCCCGGCCATGGTGGTTAATACTTTTCATTTATATTTACAGCCTGGTCCAGAACTGATTAAAAAAGCCAAGGGTATTCATAAATTCATGAATTGCTCTCGCCCATTACTTTCTGATAGTGGTGGCTTTCAAGTTTTTTCTTTGATTCACAAAAGTAAAGACATGGGAAAAATTGATGACGAAAAAGTAATTTTTAAGTCACCAATAAATGGTTCTCGTCATGAACTTACACCAGAACGTTCTATTCAAATTCAATTTGATCTAGGCGTTGATATGATGGTCTGTCTCGACGATTGTCCTCCTAACGAATTCTCGCGGACTGATTTAGAAAAGGCGGTTAATCGGACTATCGCTTGGGCTTATCGCTGTAAAGCGGAATATCTAAAACAACTCAAGCTTCGTAAAATAAAAGCTAGTAAAAGGCCGTTACTGTTTTGTGTTGTTCAAGGCGGCGCCGAACTAGATTTAAGAGAGAAGTGCGCCAGAGAATTAGCAACTATTGGTTTTGATGGTTATGGTTTTGGTGCTCGTCCAATTGATAAAAACGGAAAATTTTTAGCTGAAGTGATGTTTAAAACTGCTTCTTATATTCCTGCTAATACTATTCGTTTTGCTTTAGGAGTTGGCACTCCAGACGATATTTACCGCTCTTATTTAATGGGCTGGGATATGTTTGATTGCGTGATTCCCACTCGCGAAGGACGACATGGACGTTTATTTAACTTTACCCCAAAGTTTAAAGGATTCGTATCACCTAAAAATTTAACTAGACCAATAGAAACAGCTCCAAATTTTTACCAAACCACAAATATTAATAATTCGGAATATACTAAAGATTTTTCTCCGATAAATCCAAAAAGCAAAATTCCCGAATTGCGAAATCACACCAAAGCCTATCTCCATCACCTGTTTAAAGTAAATGAACCACTAGGGCAAAAGTTAGCTAGTTTAAATAATCTCGAGTTTTTTGCCGACTTAATGGAGTATTTAAGAAAAATTAAGTAAAATCTTGTCAAAAACTAATATTTAACTTATACTATAGTCTGCTATTTAATTTTTAAAATATAATTATGAACACAAAAATTGTGGCCACAGTTGGGCCAAAGACAGAATCCGAGGAAGCTTTAACCGCCCTCATGAAAAACGGTGTTGATATGGTACGTGTCAATTTTTCCCACGCTACTTATGAACAGTACAAAAGAATTAAAAAAATTATTGATAAGTTCAATAAAGACAACAACAGAAATGTTTCTTTAATGTTAGATCTTCAGGGTCCAAGAATTCGCGTTGGTAAGTTTCCTGAAGGCGGAATTGTTTTAAGTGCTGGAGAAACATATCAATTTACTTATTCAAAGTTGCCTTATAAAAAAGGCGGGGTTATTCCAATTGACAACAATGATTTATACAAAGACATTAAGAAGGGTCATCCATTATTCTTATGTAATGGTGCTATTGAGCTAACTGTTACCGAAGTAAAAAATAAAGTCATTACCGCTAAAGTTATTAATGGTGGCGTTTTAAGTTCTAATAAAGGTATCAATGTTCCTGATACTAACATGCAAAAAGGTGGCCTTACCGCTAAGGATATTCAAGATTTAAAATTTGGTATGAAAGCCGGCATGGACTATATTGCTTTATCTTTTGTACAAACAGCTGCTGATGTTACTCGCCTTAGAAATTTATTAGGTAAGAAGAGTAAGGTTAAAATCATCTCTAAAGTTGAACGTGGTATCGCTTTAAAGAACATTGATAAAATCATCATGGCATCTGATGTTATTATGATAGCTCGTGGTGATTTAGGCATTGAGGTACCGATTGAAGAATTACCAGTTATCCAAAAGAATTTAATCAGACATTCACACTGGCACAACAAACCAACTATTTTGGCTACTCAGGTGATGACTTCAATGATTAAGAATCCTCATCCAACTCGTGCTGAAATTAGTGATATTGCTAATGGTGTTTTCGATGGCGCTGATATGATTATGTTATCCGATGAAACTACTGTTGGTGACTATCCTCTAGAAGCAATTAAAATCTTAAAGAAAGTTATTAAATGTACAGAAAATAATATCTTTAAAACTTATATGGATTAAAAATCCTCTGAAAACTCTCTTTATCCAATGGGGAGTTTTTTGATGGATGTTAATTTTGCAATTATATGAAAATAAAATCAATCAAAGCGTTACAAATCCTTGACTCTCGCGGTAACCCAACATTAGCGGCTACTGTTACCTTAGAAAATGGCACTACTGGTTGGGCAGCTGTTCCAAGTGGTGCTTCTACTGGTAGTTATGAAGCCGTAGAACTTCGTGATGGTGATAAAGCGGTTTATGGCGGACAAGGTGTTTTAAACGCTGTTAAAAATATCGATAGTATTATAGCTCCAGCTTTAGCAGGTCTTGATGCTACTGACCAAAAAAATATCGATGAAACCATGATTGCGCTTGATGGCACTGAAAATAAAGCTAAGTTAGGAGCCAATGCTATTTTGGGCGTTTCGATGGCAGTAGCTCGTGCTGCAGCAGCAGGGCTTAATCAACCTCTATACCAATATTTATCAAAGTTTAATCCAGAATTTACTGGTACCTATCAAATGCCAGTACCAATGATGAATGTTTTAAATGGTGGCAAGCATGCTAACTGGGCAACCGATATTCAAGAATATATGATTTTGCCAGTTGGCGCTAAAAATATTGCTCACGCCGTCCAGATGTGTGCGGAAATTTATCAAACTCTTAAAAAAGTTTTAAAAGCTAAAGGTTATGGAATTACCGTAGGAGATGAAGGTGGTTTTGCTCCAGCTGTAAAATCAAACGAAGAAACTTTTGACCTATTAACCGAGGCAGTTGCTACCGCTGGTTATGTACTGGGCGCTGATATCGTTTTTGGTATTGATGCCGCAGCCACTGAATTTTTCCAAGACGGCGCTTATCACTTAAATAAGGAGAATAAAGTAATGACTACCGATGAGCTTATCGCCTTCTATCAAGATTTAACCCTTCGTCACCCAATTAGATCTTTTGAAGATATTTTGGCAGAAGATGATTGGGATGGTTTCAAAAAGTTTACTGACACCTTTAATCGTGAAGTTCAAGTAGTGGGTGATGATTTGTATGTTACTAACGTTAAGCGTTTAGAGCGCGGAATTACTGAAAAGACCACTAATTCAATTTTAATTAAGTTGAATCAAATTGGTTCTTTAACCGAAACTATTGCCGCTATTAATGAAGCTCGTGCAAATGGTATGACTGCTGTTGTTTCTCACAGAAGTGGCGAAACCGAAGATGCTTTTATTTCCGATCTAGTTGTTGCTATGGGAACTGGTCAAATAAAAACTGGTGCTCCAGCTCGTTCTGAACGCACTGCTAAGTATAATCGTTTAATTGCTATTGAGTCAGAGTTAGAAGGGAAATCACAGTACGCCGCTTTTCCATTCTTAAAGAAATAAGGTTTTAGAAACGGGCCTTTTAATAGGCCCGTTATTGTATTTATGGACATGTATTTTTATCTTAATCTATTTACTTTGGGTCTGGGGAGTTTTTCCGGCTGGTATTTGATTGTCAGACTTCTGGATATTGAAAATATTCAAGCTAGATTAATTTTAGGAGTCATAATTTTTGTCTTAGCAATTTCTGCTTTATTATCTTCGGTTGTTGTCCATCGAAAAGACAACATACTAGTTAGATTGTTTTATCTTATTTCCTGTTCATGGCTAGGAATTTTTTTAAACTTCGGACTGACAGCCGCTTTCTTAGGTTTTGTTTTTTGGATTGCAAAAATTTCCGGCAATAATTTATCGCCCGATTTATTTAAAGCTTCATTAATTATCGGAACAATCTTAACTTCAGCTAAAGGCTTTTTTAATGCTCACAAAATATTGGTTAAAAAATATACGGTATTTATTAAAAATTTGCCACCAGCTTGGCAAGATAAAAGAATTGTTCATATCTCCGATGTTCATTTGGGGCCGATTTTACGTCAAGATTTTTTCTTACGAACAATTAGAAAGATTGAAGACTTAAAACCCGATGCTGTTTTTTTAACTGGTGATTTATTTGATGGTTCAGAATCAGATTTTTCTTGGGTTAATAGTCCGCTTAATAATTTAAAGGCTCCTCTTGGTTTGTATTATTCTCTAGGCAATCATGATTTTACTTTGGGTACCGACAGAGTAATCGATTTACTTAGCGGGGAAGATATTATTGTTTTAAGTAATCGCATGGTTATTAAAGAAGGGCTGCAAATTATCGGCCTAGATTTTAATCCTGATCGCAATTTTGATTTGAATCGCGAAATATTGGCTCATTCTGGCTACTCAGCAACCACCCCATCAATTCTATTATTTCATGAACCGAAGGATACCGTAAAATCTCAGGGTTTAGGTATTGATTTGCAGCTCTCAGGACATACTCATGCCGGACAAATGTTCCCATTTAACTTTATATCTCGTTATCTTTATCATAATCATAGTCATGGTCTGTTCCGTCGCGGAGATTATACTTTATCTGTTACGGCTGGCGTAGGAACTTGGGGGCCACCAATGAGAACTGGTAGTCGTTCCGAGATTGTCGAGCTTACTTTACGAAATAAGTAATCCGTGTTAGACTTTTGAACTATGAACTTATCAAATTTACATCAAACAATAGAAAATGAACCAAAATTTCGTCACAAACAGCTTGATCAGGCGGTTTTTGTTGATCTAATTAGTAGTTGGAATGAAGCTTCGGTTTTACCAAAGGCATTACGTGAGAAGCTTAATCAGGTATGTCCTCTCGAAATAAAAGCGGAACTTAGCAAAACAAGTGGCGCCGAGACCACCTGGAAAGCTCTTGTTACTTTGGAAGATGGGGCGGAAATTGAAACAGTTTTAATTCGTCAAAAAGGAAATCGTAACACTGTTTGTGTTTCTTCTCAGGTTGGCTGTCCTTTGGCTTGTGCTTTTTGTGCCACTGGAACCCTAGGCTTTACCCGTAATTTAAAAGCACATGAAATTGTAGAACAAGTATTATTCTTCATGCGCGAACTTAAAAAAGAGGGTGACGAATCTAAAGTCGACAACATTGTTTTTATGGGTATGGGTGAACCTTTTTTAAACTACTCTGAAGTTTTAAAAGCACTTAAATGGTTAAATGATCCAGAAACTTTTAATTTTGGTTCTCGCCGTTTGTCTATTTCAACCTCTGGTATTCCTGAAGGAATAATTAAGATTGGTGGTGAAAAACTACAAATTAATTTAGCGGTTTCTTTGCACTTTGCCACCGATTTGTCTCGTCAACGCTATATGCCAATTGCTAATAAATATCCACTTGATAAGTTAATGCCAGCGGTAGATGAGTATATTAGAAAAAGTGGTCGTAAAGTAATGTTTGAATATTTAATGATTAAAGATGTAAACGACAGTGATAATGATGCTAAGTTACTTATTTCTTTAATGTCTAAGCCGCTTTATATGGTTAATTTAATTCCATATAATCCAACTGGTAGATTCTTGCCATCATCTGAGGAAAGAGTTATAAAATTTAAGAAAATGTTAGAAGATGGCGGCGTTAATGTAACTACTCGTCATTCATATGGTGGTAGTATTGACGCGGCCTGCGGACAACTGGCGGCTAAAAAGTTAAAAAAGAAGATTTAAATAAAAAGCCTGATTATATCGGGCTTTTATTTTTTAATTTTTAATTAACTCATTAATTTGCTATAATAGGGAAGTTAAAATACTAATAATTAATTATAATAATATGCACACTTTACCAATTTTACCATTTGAAATGTCAGACTTAGAACCACATATTTCTGCTAAGACTCTCGAATTTCACTATGGTAAACATCACCAGGCTTATGTTGATAATTTGAATAAGTTAATAGAGAACACACCGATGGAAAAAGATTCTTTGCAAAGCATTGTTTTAAAGACTGCTAATCGTGAAGGGAAGGAAGGAATCTTTAATAATGCTGCCCAAGCTTATAATCATGAATTTTTCTGGAAATGTTTAAAGCCGACCAGTCGTGAGACTTTGATTCCTGTGGAACTCAAAAACGCTGTGATTCACTCCTTCGGTTCTTGGGAAAAAATGATTGAAGAATTAAAAGCGGCCGCTCTTTCTCAGTTTGGTAGTGGTTGGGTTTGGCTTGTTAAAGAAGACTCTAATGTAAAAATTGTTAAAACTTCTAATGGCGACACTCCAATTGCTCACGGACAACAACCATTGTTTACTATTGATGTTTGGGAACATTCTTATTATTTAGATTATCAAAATCGTCGCGCTGACTATGTTAGTGCCGTGATTGATAATTTAGCTAACTGGGATTTTTCTTTAGATAACTTAAAAGATTAAAATGTCTTATCAGAATCCTTATGTTAAGTTGCGACCAAAAACACGTCGCCCTTACACAGTGATTTATCTAATTCGTCATTGTCATCCAGATTACTCTAAGCAAAAAAAGCTTGGCGATTTTGATATGCCTTTGTCTTCATTTGGTAATGAACAATTAAAGTATCTAACGGAAAGATTGGCCAAGTTTAAAATTGATAAAATTTATGCCAGCCAATTAAGACGAGCCCAGGAAACAGCAACTCCGATTGCTAGTATTTTAAATAAGGAAATAAATATTGATCCGAGACTCAATGAAATTGATTGGTGGGATTGGTATCGCATTCCATATTTTAATACCAGTGAAGAGAATCGTTTGAAAAAAATTAAAGATTGCTTGCGACTTGATAAAGAGCTTAATAAAATGCAAACCCGCGCTCGTCGTTTTTTACACGATATATTCATTGATAATAAAGGGAAGACAGTTGCTTTATTTACGCATGGAAATTTTATTAAATCGGTTTTAACAGGAATTTTAAATGCTGATGTGGTGGGATTTTTATCTCAAGACATTTTTCAATCTTCTTTGTCTAAGATTGTTGTAGATCGTGATGGCTATGTAAGAATTAGTTTTGTAAATAACGTTGACCACCTTCCACAACCACCAGAAGAGGATTTGTTTATTACCTTAGTAGATTAAATATATGAATAAGAAGTTCTTATCAATATTTATCTTTGGCGTTATTTTTTTAAGTAACGCTTTTTTGGTGTGTCCAGTGCAGGCGGCAACGCTCGCCTCTTCGTTATCTGGTCGGATTTTACTTCAGGTTGAAAGTCGTGGGGAAGCCTGGTATGTAAATCCTAAAGATTTGAAAAAATATTATTTAGGAAAACCGGATGATGCTTATAATTTAATGCGTCAGCTTAGTTTGGGAATCTCGGAAAAAGAATTTGCTTCTTGGAATCACGGCGCACCAAGCTGGGCTAAGGGTAAATTATATATTCGTCCTCAAAGTCACGGAGAAGCTTATTATGTTGATTTAAATCAACGTTGGAATTACCTTGGTCGTCCACTTGATGCTTGGTTGCTTTTTAGAGCTAAGGGGTTAGGAATCTCTAATAGCGATTTAGCTAAAATACCAAGTGCTATCAGTACTAGTCGGGTTACTCCAGTGGTAAATGATTATGCCGCTTCTTTTAATTGGTTTTATAAATTAGAAAATTTTAAGTTAAGCTTTCCGCTGAGATCTAGTTTAAACAACGACTACGCATCATCAGTAAAAAGTTTTTATTATACTGGTGATGTTGAACCGTGGAGCGCCAGGGAACAGTTTTATAATTTATTTTTT
>CAZHYP010000009.1:0-22374 GCA_964536885.1 uncultured Gammaproteobacteria bacterium
AATTTGGTTTTGATTTCTTAAAAGACAACATGGTTGGTGATTTAAGCCAAACCGTTCAACGAACTTTACATTATGCGATTGTTGATGAAATCGATTCAATTTTAATCGATGAAGCTCGCACTCCTTTAATTATTAGTTCCGCGGCCGAAGAGTCAACTGACAAATATTTTAAATTTGCTGAACTGGTTCAACGTTTGGAAGAAAATGAAGATTATAACGTTGATGAAAAACAACGCAGTGTTACTTTATCTGAAGGAGGTTTAAATAAAATGGAAAAACTACTTGGCGTCGAAAATATTTATGTCGCCGGTGGCGTTAAAGATGTTCATCATATTGAACAAGCACTAAAGGCTCGTGTTTTATTTAAAAAAGATCGTGACTATGTAGTTAAAGACGATGAAATTATTATTGTTGATGAATTTACTGGTCGTATGATGCCTGGTCGTCGTTATAGTGAAGGACTTCATCAAGCGATTGAAGCTAAAGAAGGTGTTAAGGTGCAAAAAGAATCACAGACCATGGCCACTATCACTTTTCAAAATTTATTCCGCATGTATAAAAAATTATGTGGTATGACCGGAACTGCGGTTACTGAGGCGGAAGAATTTCATAAGATTTATAATTTGGAAACAATTGTTATCCCAACTAACCGTCCTAATGTTAGAAAAGACTTAAATGATTTAATTTACCGCACCGAGATGGATAAATTCAGAGCGGTAATTGCTGATGTTAAAGAACGACATGAAAAAGGACAACCAGTCTTAATCGGTACTATTTCCATTGAAAAAAATGAAGTTTTAACTGAGATGATGGAACGCGAAGGACTTCGCCCGGCGATGTTAAACGCTAAGAATCATCAAAGAGAAGCGGAAGTTATCGCTCAAGCTGGTCGTTTAGGTGCTATTACTTTAGCTACTAACATGGCTGGTCGTGGTGTTGATATTTTACTTGGTGGTAATCCTGATCCTGATGATGAAGCGGATGTTAAGCGTGCTGAAGAAGAAGGTGAGAAGGTTCGCGCTCTTGGCGGTCTTCATGTTATTGGTACCGAGCGTCATGAATCACGTCGTATTGATAATCAATTACGTGGTCGGGCTGGTCGTCAGGGTGACCCAGGTTCGTCTCGCTTTTATGTTTCCACTGAAGATGACTTGATGAGAATTTTTGGTGGTGACCGTATGAAAAACACCATGAAGATGTTAAACGTGCCCGCTGATATGCCAATTGAAAGTGGTATTATTTCCAAGTCAGTAGAATCAGCTCAGAAAAAAGTAGAAGGCAATAACTTCGACATGAGAAAACATTTAGTTGAATATGATGATGTGATTAATAAACATCGTGAAGCGATTTATCGTCGTCGTCGTGAGATTATGGAAATTGCTGAAGGCGAAGGAGAACATGGCGACAAAAAATTAAGTGATATTATTTTAGAATATATAAATATTGAGCTTGAAAAAGTAGTTTCTTTCAACTGTGTTGGCGAGATTCGCGATTGGAATATTAAAGAGATTGGTGAAACTGTTACTACTATCTTTAATTTAAATAGTGAAGAAAAAAATAAACTGGAAGAAATCAGAAATTCTGACGCCAACGACGTGGCCTTGGCACTAACCGATTATTTAAAAGAACTAGCTAAGAGTAAATACGAAAATTTGAGCCAAGCGCTAACTGCTGCCGGTGCTCCAATTATTGAAGTGGAGAAGGGAATTTTAATTCGCTCCATTGATCAACTTTGGGTAGAACACTTAGAGACCATGGATTATTTACGTTCTAGTATTGGTCTTCGTGGTTATGGTCAACGCGATCCTCTAGTTGAGTATAAAAAAGAAGCCTTTGGATTATATAAAGAGCTTAACGATTTAATCCGCGCACAAGTGGTTTATTCAATCTATAAAACCGGTGAAGCGCTTGATATGGCACCAGAAATTATTGCCAGTTTCCAAAAAGAGGAGCAACCTAAAAATTTACAATTTGCTGGAGCGATTAAAGAAGCAGGTGATAATCCTCATGGCGACACCATTGATTTAGTTCACGACAAAATGAAAGGGGAAGATGGTAAGGCAGTTGGTAGAAATGAGCAATGCCCTTGTGGTAGCGGCTTGAAATATAAAAAGTGCTGTGGGAAATAAGTTGTGTGATCTATAGACTAACGGAAAAACGGGATTGTTTACATAAATCAAATAACAGGATAAAATATAAGGCATAACATTTAAAATATATGCTGACATTTATTACCGGCAACGATAACAAATTTAATGAAGTAAAAGCCATTATTCCGGAGATTGAGCAATTAGACATTGACCTACCGGAGATTCAAAGTTTGGACCCACAGGAAATTGTGGAGTTCAAGTTGAAAGTGGCCGCTCAAACACTTCCTGGCAATTTTATTGTTGAAGATACCTCTTTGTATATTGAAGGTTTACACGGTTTACCAGGCCCTTTCATTCGTTGGTTTATGAAAGCCATGGGTCGCGAAGGGTTAGCTAAAATGGCAATTGCTTCTGGTAATCCTTATGCTGAGGCCCGCACTATTATCGGTTATGCCGATGATAATGGCAGTACTCATTATTTTGAAGGCCGTATCTCTGGTCAAATTGTGATGCCGCTGGGAGAAACTTCTTTTGGTTGGGATCCTATCTTCTTACCAGACGGACACGAGGTTACTTTTGCGGAAATGGACATGGATGAGAAAAACGAGATTAGTATGCGTCGCCAAGCCGCTCAAAAATTAGCCGATTTTCTTGGAGCTTAAATATATTTGCTATATTTTATAAAATCTGTCATTTTATGGCAGATTTTTTGTTTTTTAGCTTGATTTTTAGCCTTTTTATGTGCTATAATCAATTTACTAAATATTAAAAATATGAAAGAAAATTTTTGGTATCGAGACCCTTTAGCGTCCGGACATGCGGCCGCTGATCGAATTTTAGAAAAAAGAAAACAGGAGGCCGAGATGGAAGAGGCTGACCTTCGTTCTGATATTGATAAAGAGGAAGAAGTCAATTCGACCCTTGCAACTTTGGAGTCTGAAGAAAAAGAAAATCCTAGCGAAGAGTATTATGGACGCTTTGAACAGTTTAAGGGGGTTAAAAAGCATCCAGATGTTCCTGCAAAAAATAAAAAAGATAATAATAAAAAAGGTCCTGGTAGCTGGCCACCTCACAGAAATCCTCGAGCTTTTGATCCTTATAAATAATAAAATTAATTAGATATGGCTGAACAAGAACAAAATAGAACTTCATTTCCTGGCATGGAAGAGTCTGTTCTTAATTTTTGGAACACTTCAAAAACATTTGAAAAATCTTTAGACAAAGAAGCGCCTCGAGGTGACTATGTTTTTTATGATGGACCTCCTTTTGCTACCGGTACTCCTCATTATGGTCACTTAGTTGGCAGTATTATGAAAGATGTTATTCCACGTTATCAAACAATGCGTGGTTATCATGTTGATCGCAAATGGGGTTGGGATTGTCACGGCTTACCAATTGAAAACATTGTTGAAAAAGAACTGGGCACTAAAACTAAAAAAGAAATTGAAGAACTTGGCATCGCTAAGTTTAACGACATGTGTCGCGCTCGCGTTTCGACCTATATCGATGATTGGAAAAAAGTTATTAGTCGTTTAGGTCGTTGGGCTGATATGGAAAATTCTTATCGCACCATGGATTTAAACTACATGGAAACAATTTGGTGGGCTCTTAAAGAAATGTGGAATAAGGACTTAATTTATAAAGCTTATCGCTCGATGCATATTTGTCCACGTTGTGAGACCACTTTGTCGCAATCAGAAGTAACTGAGGGTTACAAAGATATTAAAGATTTATCAGCGATTGCCAAGTTTGAATTATTAGATGAGCCAGGCACTTATGTTTTAGCTTGGACCACCACTCCTTGGACTTTAATCGGCAATGTGGCTTTAGCTGTGGGGGCGGAGATTGATTATGTTTTGATTGAGGCGGTTGATTATAAAACAGCTACAGAGCCTCTTGGAGCTGAGACACCAGAATCAAATATAAAAAAGATAAAGTATATTTTAGCGAAAGAACGTTTTGAAAAATTAAATGACAGTTTTAAATTTCCTAAAATCATCTCCGAATTTAAAGGCTCAGAATTGGTTGGTAAAAAATATAAACCTTTATTTGATTACTACTATAACGATACAAATTTACCTAACCGTGAAAATGGTTGGCAGATTTATGATGCCGAGTTTGTAACCACCACTGACGGTGTGGGCGTGGTTCATATTGCGCCTGCCTTTGGTGAGGACGATATGAATTTGGGTCGCGCTAAGAATTTACCTTTCATCCAGCACGTTGGTATGGATGGTGTGTTTAAAAAAGAAGTGATTGATTTTCCTGGTTTGCATGTTAAGCCGGTGGAAGATCATATGGCAACTGACATTGAAATTATTAAATATTTAGCTGGTCACTCAACGCTGTTTCATAAAGAAAAATACGAACATAGTTATCCTCATTGTTGGCGTTGTGATACACCGCTAATTAATTACGCCACTTCTTCTTGGTTCATCAACGTTACTAAATTAAAACCAGAGTTACTCAAGAATGCTGAAGGGATTAATTGGTCACCAGAACATTTAAAAGCTGGTCGCTTTGGTAATTGGTTAGAGGGAGCTCGTGATTGGTCAATTTCTCGTCAACGTTTTTGGGCTAGTGCAATTCCTGTTTGGGAATGTCAGTGTGGTCATCAACATATTATTGGCAGCGTCGCCGAACTTGAAGAATTATCAGGTGCCAAAAATATTGATGATATTCATAAAGATAAAGTCGATTTAATTACTATCCCATGTACTAAATGTGGTGGTGTTATGAAACGCATTCCTGATGTGCTTGATTGTTGGTTTGAGTCTGGCTCCATGCCTTATGCCCAGCTACACTATCCATTTGAAAATAAAGAGAAATTAGAAGCGACTTTCCCAGCTCAGTTTATTGCTGAAGGTGTTGATCAATGTCGCACTTGGTTTTATTACACTCATGTCGTCGCTGGTGCGCTAAAAGGCGGTCGTGGCTTTGATAATGTTATTGCCAACGGCATTGTGTTGGCTGAAGATGGTAAGAAAATGTCGAAGAAGTTAAAGAACTATCCTGATCCAATGCTCGTTATGGAAAAATATGGTTCTGATGCTTTGCGTGCTTATTTACTATCATCACCAGTGATGTTGGCTGAGAATTTAAATTTCTCAGAGAAGGGTGTCGAAGAATCACTTCGTAAAAATATTATGATTTTATGGAACGTTTATAAGTTCTATGAAATGTATGGCGAAAATATTAGTGGTGAAATTAAAGTGCCAACAGGAGAAAAGGCAATTGACGCTTGGATTATTGCGAAATTAAAATTATTGAATCGTGAAGTCACTGAAGCTTTTGAAGCTTATAACTTACCAAAAGCCACTCGTCCAATTACTGATTTTGTTGATGAACTTTCGACTTGGTATCTGCGTCGTTCCCGTGATCGCTTTAAAGAAGAAGGTGACGACAAAGAGGCTGTTCTTATTACTTTAAGATACGTGCTAAGTGAACTTGCAAAGATTATGGCGCCAGCGATGCCGTTTATGGCGGAAAATTTATGGCAGAAAGTTAGTGGTTATAATTTTACTGATGAAAATAAATCAGTTCACTTAGAAGCTTGGAGTGAGTTAGGCGGATTAAGTGAGAATGAGCAAGCGGTTTTAGACAAGATGTCTTTAGTTCGTAAAGTGGTTGAACTAGGGCTTGCTAAACGTGATGAAGCGGGTATTAAAATTCGTCAGATGTTGGATTCAATCTTCGTGAGATTGGAAGGGGGCTCTTTAGATGAAGAATATAAAAATCTTATAGCAGATGAATTAAATGTTAGAAGTGTAAAAATGGAGTATGTTATGAAGGCAGAAACTGGTCATTTTATTCTTACAGGAAACTCAGTTGAATTAGATACAGTAATTACCCCAGAGCTTAAAAAAGAAGGTGTTAAAAGAGAATTAGTTAGATTAATAAATAATCTAAGAAAAGATTTGAATTTAAGCCTTAGTGATGAACTTCAGGTTTCTATTATGGAGGCTAACGATGAAATCAATAGCGTAATTGAAGAGCGAAGAGAAGAATTGATGCGGGATACTCTGTGTTATCCATTTGATTTAATTGATTTTAATTTAGAAAATATTCCTTTTAAAGAAGTAAAAATAGATGATTGTAAATTTAAAATTATTTATAAAAATTTAATTTAATTAAAAATATATGACAACCTGGATTATTATTAGTGCGGTGTTGGTGGTTATATTGCTCTATATTGCAGCAATGTATAATGGCTTAGTAATTTTAAAAAATCGTGTTGAAGAGGCAATGAGTGACATGGACGTTCAACTTAAACGTCGTTATGACCTCATTCCTAATTTAGTAGAAACCGTAAAAGGTTATGCTAAACATGAAGAGGGAACTTTAGAGAAAGTGATTGCGGCTCGTAATTCCGCTATGTCAGTATCAAGTTCTGATGTAGAACATAAAATTGAAGCGGAAAACAACTTGTCTTCCACTTTAAAATCAATTTTTGCTTTGTCAGAATCTTATCCTGATTTAAAAGCTAATCAAAACTTTTTAGAATTACAACGCGAATTATCTGACACTGAAGATAAAATTATGGCGTCTCGTCGTTTCTATAACGGCAATGTTCGTGACTTCAATACTAAGTTACAAGTTTTCCCAACTAATTTAATTAACAAAACTTTAAATTTTACCGCTTATAAATTCTATGAGCTCTCTGACGCTGCTCAAAGAGAAAATATTAGCGTAAAATTCTAACCTTATGTTTTATACAATTTTAGGTATAGTTATTGTTTTAGTTCTAGCTTGTCTTAAACAAGTTAATCAATGGGAGCGTGGCGTAGTTTTTACTATGGGTCGCTTCTCTTATGTTATGGAGCCAGGTTGGAGATTACTTGTTCCAATTTTTCAAACTTTTAAAAAAGTTGATATTCGTATTAAAGCAGTTGATGTGCCTGACCAAAAAGCGATTACTCGTGATAATGTTTCCGTTACTGTTAATGCTGTGATTTATTATAAAGTAGCTGATGCCGCTAAAGCGGTGATTGAAGTGGAAAATTTTTATTATGCTGTTTCTCAATATGCTCAGACTACGATGAGAAATATCGTTGGTGAAGTATCTCTTGATGAACTACTAGGACAACGTGATAAAATTGCCGAACGTATCAAAGAAATTGTTGATAAGGAAACAGATGAATGGGGTATTAAAGTTAATAATGTTGAACTTAAAGATGTATCACTTCCAGAATCAATGGAGCGCACGATTGCTAAACAAGCGGAAGCCGAACGTGAGAAGAGAGCCGTAATTATTAATTCCGAAGGAGAAATGGCGGCAGCTCAGAACATCGCCGATGCTGCTAAAATTTTAGCTGGTTCCGATGGTGCTTTGCATCTTAGAACTTTGCAATCAATCAATGATTTATCCAGTGATCAATCTAATACCGTCGTCTTTGTTACTCCAGTTGAAATCTTAAAAGCTTTTGCTGGTGGATTTAAGAAAGACCAACAATAATTATGGCAACTTTGTATCAAGATAGTGATTCCAATAAAAGAAAAACATGGCTACTTATGTCCGGGTTTTTCGTGTTGGTAATGCTTGTTGGTTTTGCTATTTCTCGGTATTTTGATAATCCAATTTTTTTGGTTATCGCTGTATTGTTTAGTAGTATTTCTAGCTTTGTTAGTTACTTTTGGAGTGACAAAATTGTTTTAGGAATGTCTCATGCTAAATTAGTTGATCATGATAACGGCCGGGAGATTTATCACTTGGTAGAAAATCTTTGCATTACTGCTGGTCTGCCGCTGCCAAAGATTTATATTATTGAAGATAGCGCGCCTAATGCTTTTGCGACTGGTCGCGATCCAAAACATGCGGTAATCGCACTGACTACTGGTATTTTAGCTAAACTAGATAAAGCAGAACTTGAAGGTGTTATTGCTCATGAATTATCACATATTGGTAATCGAGATATTTTAATTTCAACTGTCGCTACCGTTTTAGTTGGTACAGTTATTTTAATAACCGATTGGGCCACTCGTTCAGCGATGTTTAACTCACGTGATAGCGATGATAATAATAGTAGCGGTGCAATTGGTTTTGTAATTATTATCTTACTATCAATTTTAGCGCCACTCTCCGCTCAACTTTTACAATTAGCGGTTTCTCGCAAGCGTGAGTTTTTAGCCGATGCCTCTGGTGCGCTACTGACTCGTTATCCTGAAGGACTAGCGAGAGCACTAGAGAAAATTAGCTCTGATCAAGAAGAATTGGAAGTCGCTAATCGGGCCACCGCTCACATGTATATTGTGTCACCGCTTAAAGGTGATGATGAAAATAAAAAAGTTTCTTGGTTGTCAAAAGCTTTTATGACTCATCCACCAGTTGGAGAGAGAATTGCAAAACTTCGAGGACTCGAGATTAAATAAAAAAAAGAAGACCTCCGATCGTTATGATGGAGGTCCTTTTTTTTATTCTTTGAGACCACACAGCAGGAAAAGTTTTTTCTTGAATTCCCAGATTTCCTTTTCTTTTTTGTCGGACTCAGCCATGTTGTGAAGTCGTTTGACTTTTCGTTCAATACTCCGAAGAGTTTCGGTGTCATACAATTCACCTTCACAGGCCTTTTTTAAAGTGTCAGCGCAATCTTCACCGCCAATGACTTTCATGGTCAATTGAAGAGAAAATTCGAGTTGGGCCATTTGCCCCGTAAAGCCATTGAAGGTAATCATGATGCTAGAATTTTTTTAGTGTTTTTTAAAATTAAACTAGCCTTACTGCTTATCGAAAAACGAATCAACAGTTTAGATAGTCCGCTGGAAATTTTGTATTGCTCGCAGTACATATGAAAGCTGTACAAAGCAATTTTTAAATCGTGCATTTCAGCGCTTTTGAAATTGTCGGTTAGCGAAGTAAACAGAGCATCCAAACGGGGCTCTTGTTTTTCCAGATCTCTCTTGGAGGCCTTGCTAATCCAATCAAGTTCCGTTTTGATTTCTTGGGGCAATGTTTGTTTCATATTATTTTTTTTAAGGTTCATACTAGCATTCCTAGGTTATTATGAAACATATATTTAATATTGTCAATATTTATTTTAATCTTATTTTAAGCTATACTGATTTAGTTAAAAGAAAATGGCTAATTTTATGAAAAAACTTGAACTACTAGCACCCGCTGGCAATATTTTGAAAATGAGAACCGCTTTGTTTGCTGGTGCGGACGCGATCTACTTAGGTATCCCAGATTTTTCGCTAAGAGTACGTATAAATGACTTTAATTTAGACACGGTAGCTTCGGCGATTAAGGAGGCTCATAGTCAAAAAAAGAAGGTTTATGTCACTTTAAACATCTTCGCTCACAATAAGCATCTAGAAAAGTTGCCTTCTTATGTTAAAAAAATTAAGGAAATGGCTCCTGACGGTTTAATTATTTCTGATCCCGGTGTGATGATGATTGTTCGAAAATATTGGCCTGAGGCGGAAATTCATTTATCTACTCAAGCGAGTTGTACTAATGCGGCAGCGGCTAAATTTTGGTTTGACCAAGGACTTACTCGCGTGGTGCTTGGCAGAGAAGTGACGCTCGCTGAAATAAAAGAAATTCATAAAGCGGCCCCGAAATTAGAATTAGAATATTTTGCTCACGGGGCAATGTGCATGGCTTATTCTGGTCGTTGTTTTCTGTCAAAAGAATTGGTCGACCGCTCTGGCAATCTAGGTGATTGTGCTCAACCTTGTCGTTGGGAGTATAGTATCAAAGCTAAAAACCACGCCGAAGAATTTGATTTAGTGGAAGAGGAACATGGTACATACTTACTTAATTCTAAAGACATGTGTCTCTTAGAATATTTACCGCAACTAATTGACGCTGGTGTGGTCTCTTTTAAAATCGAGGGACGCGCTAAAAGTGTTTACTATCAAGCAGTTGTTTCAGGTATCTATGCTCGGGCGCTTAAATTTTTAAGTAAAAAACCAAGCGAGGCCGAATGGAAAAAAGAACTTAAATACTTAAAAGCGGAGCTGGTTGATAAGTTAGTTCATCGTGGTTATACTTCGGGATTTTTATTAGGCGGTAAAGCTGATCAGAATCTAACCAGTGCTAATCATTTAAGTGATTGGGAGTTTTGTGGACAAGTGGTTGAAGCAGAAAAAGATTATATTAAACCCAAACTAAAAGCGGGTGAGCACGCTGTTTATTTCCAGGTTCACAATACTATTAAAACAGGGGATAAAGTAGAAATTATTGGCCCTTATTATGCTATAATAAAAGTAAGTCCGAAAAAAATCTTTGATGCTAAAACAGGGGAAGAACTGAGCGAGGCTCACGGTGGTGGTGGGGCGAGAACAGCAATGATTATCGTTTCCGAAAAAATCCCCGTCTTTAGTGTCTTAAGAAGAAAAATAAAATAATATGATTGCCTATTTAAAAGGAAAAATTATTGCTAAGCCAAATAATTATTTAATTATTGAGACTGCCGGAGTTGGTTATCAAGTTTTTGCTGGTGAGAATTTTTTAGCTGAGATAAAAATTGGCAGCGAGCAAGAATTATATATTCATCATCGCGTCCGTGAAGATGCTAGTGACTTGTATGGATTTCCTGATTTAGAAGATTTAAATTTATTTGAATTATTGTTATCAGTGTCTGGTGTTGGTCCAAAATCTGCCTTAGCAGTTTTATCACTGGCTAGTTCTGATGATATTAAAGAAGCAATTGTTCGTGGTGATGCCAGTTTGCTAACCAAAGTTTCTGGTATTGGCAAAAAGACGGCCGAACGTTTAGTACTGGAACTAAAAAATAAGGTAATGCGAGTTTCTAGTGGCACAACCCTTACCGGCGGTGGCACTAATATTCTAGGCGATGAACTCGATGCTCTAATGTCACTAGGCTATGCTATGAATGAAGCTCGTGAGGCTTTAAATAAGGTGGAAGCTTCAATTACTAGCACTTCCGGCAGGGTAAAAGCAGCCTTAAAATATTTGGCGCGTTAGCTTTACTTTGCTGATTTTATAGGTTAAAATATACAAAAAATATAGAAAATATATGGCTAAAAATAATATCACTAAACAAAGCGAAAATTTCCCACAATGGTATCAGGACGTTATTAGCGAAGCTGAACTGGCTGACGCTTCTGAGGTTCGTGGTTGTGGTATTATTCGTCCTTATGGTCTTAAAATCTGGGAGCTTATTAAGGCTGAACTTAGCCGAGTTTTAGAAAATGATGGTGTAGAAAACGTTTATTTTCCAATTTTTGTGCCGCTAGAAAACTTAATGGCGGAAAAAGAACATGTTGAAGGTTTTGCTCCAGAGCTCGCCGTAGTAACTCATGGTGGTGGGGAAGAGCTAGTTAATAAATTGGCGGTTCGCCCAACCAGTGAAGCGGCAATGTATAAGACTTACGCCAAATGGATTCAAAGTTACAAAGATTTGCCAATGAGACTTAATCAATGGGCCAATGTTGTTCGCTGGGAGAAACGTCCTCGCGCCTTCCTTCGTTGGAGTGAATTTTTATGGCAAGAAGGTCATACAGTTTATGAAACCGAAGAAGCCGCTCGTGAAGAAGTTGATAAAATTCTCGGATTCTATAGTGATATTTATAAATACATGGCACTGCCGGTTTTTGCAGGACGTAAGTCAGAAAATGAAAAATTTGCCGGAGCGGTTACCACTAAAACGGTTGAAGTGATGGCTAAAGATGGTAAGGCTATCCAAGGTGGCACCAGTCATTATTTAGGAACTAATTTTGCAAAAGTTTTTGATGTTAAATATCTAGGCGCTGACGGTGAATATCATTTTGGTCACCAAAATAGCTGGGGCTTGTCTTGGCGTTCCGTCGGAGCTTTAATTATGGGTCACGGTGATGATAATGGTTTAAGATTGCCACCAAATGTTGCTCCAATTCAAATTGTGATTGTTCCAATTTATAAAGATGATGAGAATAAAGAAAAAGTTTTGAAATACTGTCAGTCGATTAAAGATGATTTAGGCAAAATTTATCGTATTAAAATTGATGAACGAGAAGGGCAGACTCCTGGTTTTAAATTTCATCATTGGGAAGTTCGTGGCGTACCAGTTCGTTTTGAAATTGGTCCTAAAGAAGTAGAAGATGGCGTAGTTTCAATTTATCGCCGTGATACTGGTGAAAAAACCGGAGCCTCTTTATGTGAACTCTCACACTTCTTAGAAAAATTAATGATAGAGATTCATAATAATTTATATAATCAAGCCACTGAATTTGCCGTCTCTCATATTTATCGTATCGAAAGTTTAGACGAGATTGATGACCGACAGGGTTGGTTTGAAGCTAGCTGGAGTGAAGATCCTGAAAGTGAAAAACTCCTTAAAGAAAAATATTCTATGGTTTCAAGAGTGCTACCAACTGAAAACGAAAATAAAGAACCAAAAAATAAAAAATGTTTTATCACTGGCAAAGAAGCAAAGCATGATTGGTATTTCGCCAAGAGTTATTAATTAATTAAATATTTAACATATGTTCTCCAAGTTTTTAGGAAAATTTAGTCACGATTTAGGAATTGATTTAGGTACTAAAAATACCCTCGTTTATGTTACTGATAAAGGAATTGTGATTAATGAACCATCAGTAGTAGCGATTAATAAACGTACTAACGAAATTTTGGAAGTAGGTGAGGCGGCTAATCGGATGGTTGGTAAAACCCCGGGACACATTGAAGCTATCAAGCCTCTTGTTGATGGAGTTATTTCAGATTTTGAAATCACAGAGAAAATGCTTAAATATTTCATTACTAAAGTTCACCAAGAACATTTTGCTTTAATTCAACGACCTCGTGTGGTTATTGGAATTCCTTTAGATTTAACTGAGGTAGAACGCAAGGCAGTTGAAGACGCCGCTAAATCAGCAGGTGCTCGAAAAGTTTACTTAATTGAAGAAGCAATGGCAGCGGCTATTGGTGCTCATTTACCGGTGGTTGATGCGACTGCGACTATGGTAGTCGATATCGGCGGTGGTTCTACTGAAATCGCTGTTATATCACTCGGCGGTGTTGTTACTTGGAAATCTCTTCGTTTAGCAGGAAATGAATTTGATAATAATATTATTGAATATATTCGTGAAGAATTTAATATTTTAATTGGTGAACAAATCGCTGAGAGTATTAAAATTAATATTGGCTCAGCAATGCCACTTGATGAACCAAAAGAAATGGAAGTTCGTGGTCGTGATTTAATCACTGGTCTACCAAAGGCTATCATGATTAACGATGTCCAGGTAAGAGAAGCGATTTCTCGTACTATTTCTAAGATGATAGAAAATATTAAAACTATTTTAGAAACCACCCCTCCGGAATTAGTATCAGATATTTATGAACGTGGTATTTTCTTGTCCGGCGGCGACGCTCTGCTACGCGGACTTGATAAAGCAATTTCACTGGCTGCTAAGATTCCAGTAAAGATTGCCGAAGATCCACTTACTTGTGTTGTTCGTGGTTGTGGTTATTTGTTAGGTAATAGAGAGCTACTTGAAAAAGTGGTTCTTCCTAGTGCTTCCGAAAAATAATTTAAGCCTATGGCTTTTTATGCTCGTAAAAAAAGAAGTTGGTGGTGGGCCGTGATTCTTGTCTTGGCGATTTTTTTGCATCTTATAAAAGTTTTGTCTCCACTAGAAAATCTAGCCATTTCAATTGTTAAGCCCATGGCCGGTTTTTTTTATGGCTCTGGTTCAAGTATTAGAAATTCTTACGAAGATAGTAAAAAACAAAAAGATATTTCTTCTCGAGCAGAATTTTTAGAAAAAGAAGTTGTTAGACTTACCGTTGAAAATGCTAAATTTAAAGAATTAGAACAAGATAATAATAAACTACGAGCTCAATTAAATTTTTTATCATCTAGTAATTATAAAAACGTTCTTGCTAATGTCATTTCACAGAGTTTAGTTTTCGATATCCGTGAAGGTGATCAGGATATTGTTATTGATAAAGGAAGTCGTGATGGCATTAAAGAAGGTCTTGGTGTGGTTAATGAAAACGGTGTTATCATTGGTCAGGTTTCTGAGGTTCGAGACAGTTTGTCGAAGGTATGTCTGACTACTAATCGAAGTTGTAAATTTGCTGCTACCATTCAAAACCAAGACAGGACCATGGGGATTACTGAAGGTGACTTAGGATTAACTATTAAAATGAATTATATTCCGCAATCAGAAAAAATAAATAATGGGGATACTGTTATTACCTCTGGGCTGGGTGGTAACATCTCACGAGGACTAGTTATTGGGAAGGTGAGTCAGGTCAATAATTTAAGTAATGAAATTTGGCAGGATGTTAATATTGAACCTTTATTTAATCTTAGTACACTGACCATTGTTAATGTGCTAATTCCGTAATATGTTAAAGCTGAAATATTATTTTGAATGGTTTTTCTATTTTCTGCTTTTTTCTTTGATCGCAATAGTTCAGTCAACTTTTATTTCTTCTTTGCCTCCAGTGTATTCTGCGATTAATTTGCCACTAATTGTTATTCTATTCTGTTTGTTATTATTCAATCGTGATTTAACATTAGTAGTCGCGTTTTTTATGGGTTTCTGGTCGGATATTTTAGGATTCAATTTTTTTGGTCTTAGTACAACAGTTCTTTTAACAATCGTTGTTTTATCAGATTTTGTATTACGAAACTGGCTCACTAATCGTTCTTTGTATTCTTTTTTGGTTTTATCAGTTGCCAGCGTCATTATTTATAATGTGTTAATTCACACTTTGTTAATTATTGTTCAAAATGGGCAAAATGAATTTGGATTTTTCTTGTTCCAGCCTTATTTTTGGAAACATCTATCTTGGCAGATTTTTTGGAACGCCGGCTTGATGTTATTATTCTTTAATCTAGCTAATTCTTTGTCGAAGCATTTGAAACCTTTCTTTTTGGAAAAGAAATAAAAATTATGTTAAGATACAACATATGAAATACGATTTTATAACCATCGGAGGAGCCACTAGAGACATCGCTTTTTTTACAGATGCCGGTGTTTTGATTGATAGCCGAGACAACCCCTTTAAGATGCATCAGAAATTTTTGGCTTTTGAGTATGGCTCCAAAATAAGAATAAAGAAATTTATCAATTTATTTGGTGGCGGAGCAGCTAATTCGGCCGTTAACTTATCTGGGTTAGGCTTTAAAACGGCCGCTATTATGGAGGTTGGTGATGATGACAATGGCCGAGAAATTATTAAGAATTTAAAGAGAAATAACGTCAATACTAGTTTGGTTAAAGTAAATAATGAAGCTGATTCTGGATCCTCTTTCATTTTAATTACTAAAACGGGGGAAAGAGTTATTTTTACCACTCGTGGCGCCAATGATCTTTTAAACCTAGATGAAGAAAGACTTAAGGCTATTAGTCAGGCAAAAAATATTTATATTTCATCTCTAACTGGAAATTGGATTAATGTTTTACGTAAAGTTTTTAAACATAATGATAAAAAGATTTTTTGGAACCCCGGCTCAGAACAACTCAGCGTTGGTTTAAAGGGATTGGCACCGTTTTTAAAAAAAACTTATTGTTTAATGCTTAACAGAGAAGAGGCAATTTCTTTAATTTTAAGCGATTTGGAAAATACTAAAAGATCACACTTATTTTTTGAAAATAGCAATAACTTACTAGAACTCATTCAGTCGTATGGTCCTAAATTAGTGGTTATTACTAATGGCGGCAAGGGGGCCTCTTTCTATGATGGAGCTGACTTTTATTGTCAAAAAGTTTCTAAGAAGAGAAAGCATATTGATACTACCGGTATTGGTGATGTTTATAATTCCACTTTTTCTGCCGGATTATTATTTTATAACGGTAACATTATTAAAGCCGCAAGATTAGCTAATCGCAATGCTGCTAATAAAATCTCTTATTTGGGAGCTCAAAATGGATTACTTACTAAAAAAGAATTATTAACTGAACAAATATGATAAATGGGGTAATTGTTAAAGAATTAAAAAAGTACGAAGATGATAGAGGATATTTGGTAGAAATTTACCGTCGCGATGAAGTCGATTTAGGAGTTGCCATGTCTTACCTTAGTCTTACTTTGCCAGGTGTTGCTCGTGGTCCTCACGAACATGTTTATCAAACCGATTATTTTATTTTTCCAGGAGCAGGTGATTTTATGTTATATCTTTGGGACAGACGTGCTAACTCCACTACTTTTGGAGAAAAGATAGAAATGAAGGTTGGCGCTTCATATCCTTGCACCGTAATCGTTCCGCCAGGAGTAGTCCATGGTTATAAATGCGTATCTAGTGAGCCAGCAATGTCAATTAATTTTCCAGATAAATTATACAAAGGAGTAAACAAGCAAGAAGAGATTGATGAGATTCGTTGGGAGCAAGAAGAAAATTCTCCTTATAAAATAAATTAATTATGAAGTTACTTGTTACCGGCGGGGCCGGATTCATTGGTTCCAACTTTATTCATTATTGGTTAAACAAATATCCGGAAGATTATATTATTAATCTTGATCTTTTAACTTACGCAGGGAACCTGGAAAATTTAACAGACATCGAGAATAATCCTAATTATAAATTTGTTCAAGGTGATATTTGTGATGCTTCCTTGGTTGATAGTTTGGTTAAGGAAGTTGATGTCATTGTTCATTTCGCCGCTGAGAGTCACGTTGACCGTTCCATTTTAAACAGTGCCGACTTTATTAAAACTAATGTTGAGGGAACTAGAATACTACTCGAAGCCGCAAAAAATAACGGCAATAAACGTTTTCATCACATTTCTACCGATGAAGTATTCGGCGCTCTTTCGTTTAATTCGCCGAAGTTTTGTGAAACTACTCCTTATGATCCTCGTTCGCCATATAGCGCCTCAAAAGCTTCATCTGATCATTTAGTTAGAGCTTATTATCATACTCACGGTTTGCCGATTACCATTTCTAATTGTTCTAATAATTATGGTCCCTATCAGCATCCAGAAAAATTAATTCCTCGTTTCATTACAAATTTACTTACTGGAAAAAAAGTGACAATTTATGGTGAGGGAAAAAATATTCGCGACTGGATTCATGTCGATGATCACAATCGTGGTGTTGATTTAATTCTAAAGAAAGGGAAGCTTGGTGAAACTTATTGTTTGGGTGGTAATAGTGAAAGAAGTAATATTGACATGACTTACGACATTCTCAAGTTAATGGGGTATGGCGAAGAAATGATTGAACATGTTGCCGACCGTCCTGGTCACGACCTGCGCTATGCTATTGATTATTCGAAGGCAAAGAACGATTTAGGATTTGAGCCAGAAACTTCCCTAATTAATGGATTATCTGCTACAATTGATTGGTATAAAAAAAATCAACCTTGGTGGGTTAAAATAAAAAATAATTAAAATTTTATATGGAGAAAAAAATTTTTATCGTCGAAGACGATGCTAACATTTTATACGGACTAGAAGCTAATTTTAGTGCCGAAGGTCTTGATGTTGAAACTAGCGAAGGAGAAGAGGAAACAGAAGAACTTTTGGATAACATTCGCGATTTTGGTCCGGATTATATTATTTTAGACGTCATCTTACCTAAACTCGATGGTTTTGAAATCGTCAAAAAAATAAAAGAAGACAGTGAATTATCCGATGTTCAAATTTTTATTTTTTCCGATATCTCTGATGAAGATAGTCGCAGCCGTAGCTTAGAGATGGGAGCTGATTATTTCTTCCCCAAAGACGAATTTGATACCTATGAATTCACTGAAAAAGTGAAAAAAATCATGGCTAATCAAGAACGTTTAGGCGAAGATACTGACGCTGATTGGGGTAACGACGAAGACTCATCAATCATTGACTAAAACAACTTTTAGCGCTAAGATAAGTGGTAATCTCGGTTTAATAATTGTTATCCGTGATTCTTATTTTTTTGTAATTTTATTCCAGTTTTTAATATATGTTTATAAAAAGAATCGGTATTGACTTGGGGACAACTTATACTTTAGTTTACTTACCTAAAAGAGGGATTGTTATTAATGAACCCTCGGTCGTTGCTATTTCAATTTCCGATAATAAAATTCTAGCTGTTGGAAATGAGGCAAAGGATATGCTAGGTCGCACACCCGACACTATTCGTGCTGTCCAACCTTTAAAAGATGGTGTAATTGCTGATTACAGAACCACGGAAGCAATGATTCGTTATTTTATTAACAAAACTTTAGGTGGCATGCGTTTTTTCAGACCGGAAGTTATGGTAGCGGTTCCGGCTGGTATATCGTCGACTGAAAGACGTGCTGTTATTGAAGCCACTATTTCCGCCGGAGCTAAGGCCGCTTATATTATTAAAGAACCGGTCGCGGCGGCAATTGGAGCAGATATTCCAATTGGTTCAGCAACGGGCCATATGGTAATCGACATTGGGGGTGGAACAGCAGAAATGGCAGTTATTTCTTTAGGTGGTGTTGTGTCATCCACTTCAGTTCGGGTTGGTGGCAATAAACTTGATGCCGCAATTTTGGAATTTATTCGTAAAAAATATAATTTAGCAATTGGTGAGAGAACAGCTGAAGAAATAAAAATTAATATTGGTTCCGCACTGTTTATGGAAGATAAACTTTATATGGAAATTCGCGGTCGCGATATTGTTACTGGCTTACCTCGCAGTATTACAGTTTCATCTGATGATGTAACAGAAGCCATTCAAAATGAACTTGAAGCAATTATGGTAGCCGCTAAAAGAGTTCTTTACACCACTCCTCCAGAACTCGCCGCTGATATTATGGACAAGGGAATAGTGCTTACTGGTGGCAGTTCATTACTTAGAAACATTGATCAATTAATTTCTCGAACTACAGGCGTACCGGCTTATGTAGCAGATGATGCCTTGTTATGCGTAGCTAAGGGAGCGGGCATCGCCTTAGATAATTTAGATTCTTATAAGAGAAGCATCTTGGCGACTAAATAATAGTCGTCTTTTTGTGTTTACTATATGGTTATTGGTATTGATGCCTCAAGGGCTAATCGAAAAAATAAAACAGGAACCGAGTGGTATTCTTTTTATTTAATAAAAAGTTTAGCGAAGTTAGATAATAACAATCGCTATATTTTGTATTTAGACAAAGCACCAGGAGTTGAGCTTTTAGGAATAATCAAAGATCGTTGGAATTTTTCTTATAAAGTTTTGAAATGGCCATTTACTTCTTTCTGGACCCTGGGAAGGTTGTCTCTTGAGATGTTATTTAAAAGTCCGGACGTTTTATTTGTTCCGGCTCATGGCATTCCGCTTATTCACCCTAAGAGAACAATCAACACTATCCATGACGTTGCTTTTATGGATGATTTTAGTATTTATCGACAAGAAGACCCTAAAGCCAGCACTAAGTTTCGTCGTCGTTTTTTGAAATTTATTATTAAACTAATAAGTTTTGGTAAATATTCTGGTAACTCTTTGGAGTATTTGAATTGGTCGACCACTTTTGCTCTGCGTCACGCCTCACAAATAATTACCGTTTCTCATTTTACTAAAGAGGAAATTTTGAAATACCATCCCAATGTTAAGGCAGATAAAATAACAGTCGTTCATAATGGTTATTCTGAAGATTTATTTAATACTAAGAATAATGAGACAGAGATTAAAGAGACTCTAGAGCGTTATGATATTTCTAGTCCTTATTATCTTTACGTTGGACGCTTAGAGAAGAAAAAAAACACTTCATTTTTAGTTGAAGCCTTAGCCATTATTCGCAGTGATTATCCACAAATTAAAGAAAAATTAGTTTTAGCGGGTAACGCTAGCTATGGTTATGATGAGGTTAAATATGCTATTGAAGAATTTAATTTAGGAAGAGAAATAATTATACCTGGATGGGTCGAAGAATCTGACATGCCAAATTTATTCAAGGGCGCATCGGCCTTTATTTTTCCTACTCGCTACGAGGGTTTTGGAATACCGGTTTTACAATCTTTAGCCTGTGGTGTTAGTACAGCTGTTTCTGATATTCCAGTAATGCATGAAGTGGCCGGAGAAAGTGTTATTTATTTTAATCAGAGCAATCGTCGTGATATTGCCGAAGCAATGGTTAAGCTCGTTTTAGACAATAAACTCAAAGAAGATTTAAAATTAAAAGGATTAGAACAAGTCAAAAAATTTAGCTGGGCAAACTGTGCCCGGGAGACTCTCAAAGTATTAGAAAAACGTTCCTAAATATGTTATGATACTTATGTTATGAAGAATTGGCTTGTCGCTTTTTTTATCGGCTTATTTTTGTTTTCGCCATTTCTAATGGTTCAAGCGGGAATAACGCCTAATGACCCTTATTACCTCCGACAATGGTATTTACCAAAAATCGAGGCTGATTCTGCTTGGACAAAAATAAAAGAAACACCAGACATTACTATTGCTGTTATTGACTCTGGTGTTGATATTAATAATCCTGATTTAAAAAATAATATTTGGATAAATCAAAAGGAAATCGCTGACAATGGTTTAGACGATGATCGCAACGGTTTCATTGATGACATAAATGGTTGGGATTTTGTTTCCGGAGTTTCTGACCCTTCACCAAAATTTGACACCGGCTGGACTGAGGCGGGCGTTTCTCACGGCACAATGGTTGCTGGTATTATTGGTGCTGAAGGAAATAATAATAGAGGTGTTACGGGTGTTACCTGGAAGTCAAAAATTATGCCCCTTCGAGTTTTAAATGATAAAGGAGAGGGCAAAATAAGTTCAGTAGTTCGAGCAATTGATTACGCAGTGGCAAATGGTGCTGATATTATTAATTTAAGTTTTGTTACTTATAACTACAGCGACTCTTTGTATAATGCTATTTCAAGAGCTTATAAGGCCGGAGTAATTGTAGTGGCCGCGGCTGGCAATGACCAAAGTAACGGGGAAGGAAGAAATACCAGCAAATCACCAATCTATCCTGCTTGTATGGATGGAACTCATGGTGAAAATATGGTGATAGGAGTAGCGGCTACCGATGCTTTGGATCAAAAAACTTCTTTTTCTAGTTATGGTTTTAATTGCGTTGATATTACCGCTCCTGGTATTAGCTTTTTTAATACTGTGACCTATGGTGGTAATCCAGAAGCTAGTAATCAAAATTACGATGGTTACTGGTCAGGAACCAGCATGGCCTCTCCAGTTGTCTCTGGTGTAATGGCACTAGTAGCTCAAGTTAATCCTAATTTAAATCGTAGTGATATCGTTAACTTAGTTTTGGGTTCGGCTAATAACATTAGTCAGTTAAACCCTTCTTACTTAGGGCAATTGGGACATGGTCGCGTTAATGCTAACGGGGCAGTCAATTTAGCTCGTGATAAGATGTACGATCATCTAACAAGAATTGTAGTCACCCCTTATTCCGGTTTAGGTAAAATAAAAGTTACTAATGTAAATGGCGCGACTATCAGCGAGTTTAATGTTAATGATTTTAAAACCGGTTTTAATATTGCAACCGGTGATGTAAACGGCGACGGGGAAGAAGAAATAGTTTTAGCCGCTGAAAAAGGTAGTGAGCCTTGGGTAATGATTTATAGTAAAGAAGGAAAACTGTTAAAGAAGTTTTTAGCTTACACCAAAGGGTTTAAAGGTGGCGTAAGATTAGCGGTTGGCGATTTTGATAACAACGGTGTTTTTGACATTATTACTGGTCCAGGAGTTGGCGGCGGACCTCATGTTAGAATTTTTAATGGCGAAGGGCGAATCCTGAGACAATTCTTTGCCGATGATATTAAAAGCCGTGGTGGACTTACGGTAGCTATGGGTGATATTGATGATAATGGTGTTAGTGAAATTATAGTTGGAGCTGGCGTTGGCAGAGTGCCTTTTGTTAAAATTTATAACACCGAAGCGAATCTTCAAGGAGCTTTTCTAGTTTATCCTAAAAATTATACTGGGGGCGTTAATGTGGCAGTTGGCGGGATTTATGGTCGCAAGGATAATCACAAACAAAGCATTGTAGTTGCTCCGGCTGGGAAATATAAACCTTTAGTACGTATATTTAATAATTTAGGAATTCTTAAAAAAGAATTTCTAGCTTATGGTGATAACTGGCAAGGTGGCATTAATTTAGCGGTCGGTGATATTAGTAACGATGGACTGGGAGAAATTATTACTGGAGCTAAAAGTGGCGCCACTCCTCATGTTAGAGTTTGGAATAGTGATGGTACTTTGGTTGATTCTTTCTATGCTTATGAAGAGTCTTTCACTGGTGGAGTTAGTGTTGAGTTTTTGAATTTTAATAATTAGTTAATTTTAATAATATGGCTAAAAAAGTAATCTTTGATAAAAAAAATGTTTTAGTCGCTGGCGGCGCTGGTTTTGTTGGCTCTTATTTGTGTGATGAACTGATAAAAACCTGCAAAGTTATTTGTGTTGATAATTTTGTTACTGGGTCGG